>JAGWZR010000353.1 GCA_018968795.1 Planctomycetota bacterium
TGGGTAACGGGATCAAGGTACGGTTTCGGGATGCAGGCCATATCCTGGGTTCTGCCATAATTGAGTTATGGATACAGGATGATTCTGTGGAAAAGAAGCTGGTTTTCTCCGGCGACCTCGGCCAGAAGCATTTGCCTTTCATTAAAGACTTTACTGTTATTGAAGAGGGGGATTTTGTCTTTATAGAATCAACTTACGGCAACCGAAGGCATAAAGGTATGAAAGAGACGATCGATGAATTTGCCGATGCGGTATCAGAGTCCTTAAAAAAAGGCGGAAAGGTTATTATTCCCGCCTTTGCCGTGGGACGAACGCAGGACATCTTTATATCCTGAATCAATTGTCCAGAGAGGGGAAGCTCAATCAACTTCTGGTCTTCGTGGATAGCCCTATGGCCCATCAGGCTACTCTGATTACGTTAAAACACCCAGAGTGTCTGGACAAAGAGACTTTAAGGCTTATAAAAAAGGGGAACTTTCTCACCAATACACTTACCTTGAAATTTGCAGAGTCGGTTGAGGATTCGATGGAGATTAACAAGATTCATAGTGGGGCTATTATTATAGCCGCTAGTGTAGTGCGTCTTAAATAAGTTTACTTATGACTTTACATCGTAAAAGGAATCCATTATAATGTTAATTGATGAAGAAAGCGGACCCTATTCAGCTATCTTCCGAAGAGCGCTCAACCCTCAACGCTTGGGCTGGCGGACGAAAATTCCCGTTGCGAATGATCCAACGCGCTCAAATTATCTGTATGGCCGCCGACGGGGTTTTGAGTCAAGACATCGCACAGACTCTTCAAATTTCCCGTCCAACTGTTCAACTTTGGCGTCAACGGTTCCTTTCGCTTCGTCTGGCTGGTCTAGAAAAAGATGCTCCGCGCCCTGGCCGATTTCCGAGAATTACGCAACACAAAATCAATGCTGTTGTCGAGGCAACTCTTCATACAACTCCTGCCGATGCGACCCATTGGAGCACGCGAACAATGGCCAAAGCCCAAGGATTGAGCGAGGCCAGTGTTCGTCGCATATGGCACAGACACCATTTGAAACCGCATCTTGTCGAAACTTTCAAGCTCAGCCGGGACAAACAATTTATCGAGAAATTGCACGATGTCGTTGGTCTTTATTTAAATCCCCCAGACAAAGCAATCGTTTTATGTGTCGACGAGAAAAGCCAGATTCAGGCGTTGGAACGCACTCGTCCGCCAACGCCCTTGCGTCAGGGGATCCCGGCCCGTCAAACGCACGATTACACGCGACAGGGGACTACGACGTTATTCGCCGCTTTAAGCATGCTCGATGGTCAAGTTATCGGCGACTGTATGCCTCGCCATCGGCATCAAGAATTTATTCGCTTTTTACAACCCATCAACGTCAAGACTCCTCCAGATCTGGACTTGCACCTTATCGTCGACAATTATGGAACACACAAGCATCAACGCGTTCAGAAATGGCTGAAACGCCATCCACGGTTCCATTTTCACTTTGTTCCGACATCCAGCTCTTGGCTCAATATGGTGGAACGCTGGTTCGGCGAAATTACAAGAAAACGCATACGTCGAGGATCTTTTAAAAACGTGCCAGAATTAATTACGGCTATCACACACTATATTGAAAATCACAATCAAAATCCGCGCGTCTTTGTGTGGAGCGCATCGGTTGAACGGATACGGTCAAAGATCGCCAAATGTAAAGAAGTGTTAGACACACCACACTAGCGGAATGTGTGAGGCGGGTCGCATTCGACATCACCTCAAGCATAATTTATGGCGCCCGGAATGTAGTATCATTTTCGTAGGATTTCAGGCTCAGGGTACTTTAGGTCGCAGGATTGTGGAAGGTGCCAAAAAAGTAAGGATCTTTGGGGGAGAGATTGCCGTGAACGCTCGGATTTACACCATCGGCGGCCTTTTGGCCCATGCTGATCGGGACGAACTTCTAAACTGGCTCAGCAAGTTCCAAAAGAAACCCAAACGTGTTTTTGTAATGCACGGTGAAGAAGAAACTGCCTTTGCCTTTGCTGAAACCATCCAAGGTCAATTAAACCTTGATGCTTATGTACCTGGAAGTCTTGAGGAGATTCAACTATAGACCA
>JAGWZR010000043.1 GCA_018968795.1 Planctomycetota bacterium
TAGTACATGGAAACGTTTCTGATACTCTCGATGAGCCCACAATCATAAAGGAGATGGTACGGTGCGCCCTAAACGCCTTGGGCGGTATGGATAAACTTATTTCCAAAGGCGACAGGGTTATCATCAAACCCAATATTGCATGGAATCAAAAGCCTGAATTTGCCGCCAATACCAACCCTTTTGTAGTAGCGGCGCTTGTGGAATTGTGTCGGAAGGCAGGAGCAAGTCGTGTAAAGGTCGTGGATCACACTTGTTCTGCAAACCCAGAGACATCCTACGAAAACAGCGGTATTGCCACAACTGCACGGCAGGCAGGCGCTGATGTGTCATATATTGATAAAAACCGTTTTAGAGACTTTACAATTGCCGACGGTAAGGTCTTGAAATCATGGCCTTTTTACGAAGAAATGGTGTATGCAAACGAAGTGGACGTGCTTATCAATGTACCCATTGCAAAACAACACGGGACATCAAGGCTTTCCATGGGTCTCAAAAACGTCTTTGGTATGATTGGAGGCGATCGGGGAAGTCTGCATACCGATATCCATCCTAAGATTGCCGATCTCAATAAATTTGTCAAGATAGACCTCACCGTACTTGATGCCTTCCGGATATTAAAAAATCATGGTCCTACGGGGGGGAGGCTGGATGATGTAGATAATTCTGCGGATCGTGCAAGGCGAATCATTGTAAGCACAGACCCCGTTGCTGCGGACGCATATGGCGCCACCTTGTTTGGTATGCAGCCCAAAGAGATAGGCTATATCAGGGAATCCCATGAGCAGGGATTGGGGGAGATTGATTTCAGACAAAAAGGATTTGAGGAAATACACATATAATTTGACTAGCCACGAATAAATTCACGGAAAAATCTTTACTAGCGCTATGCAAGACATAGATAGCAAAAACAATTGGCCTTACTATGCACGCAGGGTAGTTCAATACCTTTCCTTCTCTCTCTTTATTTACCTACTCCTCTTTTTAGACCCGCTCACAGAAAGAGATTTTTCAGCCAATATATTCCTCCGGATGAGTCCCCTTTCTGCTATCGGGGCTATGATGGCAGCAAAGACTTTTATCTCAAAATATTGGCCTGCAATTGTAATACTCCTTCTTACGATCCCCTTTGGGCGTTTTTTTTGTGCATGGGTTTGCCCGCTCGGGACAACCATAGATATTACAGACCGCTTCTTTACGGGTTTCAGAATGAGATCTCACAAAAATATTTACGATGGCCGCAAGTTAAAATACTATCTCCTCGCATTTCTTCTATTGAGTTTACTGTTTAGCCAGCAGTATGTTGGATGGTTTGACCCTCTCTCGATTGCAACCAGCGCATATACTGTGAGCATCCACCCCTACCTTATACATCTTATCAATTGCTTTTTTGGTTATTTCAGCGCCATCCCCTTTATAGGATATTTTTTTGTCTTAATTCAAAAATTCATACACAGCATACTCTTTGCCTATCATGCGCCGTTTTTCAGGGCGCACGGAATCCTTCTGTTTATATTTGTTTCGTTAATTGCTTTTGGCATGGTATTCAGACGTTATTGGTGCAGAAATATATGTCCCATGGGGGCAATTTTTGCGCTCTTTTCAGACTGGGCATTATTCAAGAGGAGTGTTTCATCCTCATGCACAAGCTGTGGTCTCTGTGTTGAAAACTGCGGCATGGGCGCAATTGGAAATGATGGCAGGAGTACAAAGGAAGGCGAGTGTATCTTATGCATGACCTGCCAAAAGGTATGTCCAGAAAACAGCATTACCTTCGGAATAAAACAACCTGTTGATCAGAGATATTCTATAGACCTTTCCAAGAGGGCATTTATCATAAGCGGCTTAACCAGCGCCGCGGTGGCTCCTTTGTTAAAATTAAACTACATGAAAATTACCAACAAAGGAAAAGCCTCTATTATCCGTCCACCAGGCGCCGTGGATGAAGAGGAATTCCTTGCGCTTTGTATACGTTGCGGCGAGTGTATGAAGGTCTGTAAAACCAATGGATTGCATCCTGCGTTAATGGAGGCTGGCATCGAAGGTTTGTGGACACCAAAACTTATTCCCAGACTGGGGTATTGCGATTATGGTTGTGTGCTTTGTACCCGTGTCTGCCCATCGGGGGCAATCAGGCGTTTAGAGCTGGAAGAAAAACGAGAAGTTGCGCTGGGAAAGGCACGAATAGATCATAATCGGTGCATTCCCTGGGTGGGCTACGCACGGCTTCCAGAATTAGAGAAAAATTGGCAGGATTTTAATTGCGGCGTGTGTGAGGAGGTGTGCCCTGTGCCCACAAAGGCCATCCACTTTAATACCTATGTTGATGCTCAGCAGCGAGAGATCCGCAGACCCTTTGTGCGAGAGGACGTTTGCATCGGCTGCGGTTTTTGTGAAAAGGTGTGCCCTGTTCTGGGGACTTCCGCAATTGTCGTGGAAGGAATACAGCCTCAGACAAAAATAAAACTTCAGAAAGATTTATTGGTCAATAACTTTCTTCCTGAAACGATAGGGGAATGGAGAAGAGTTCTTGGACCCAATATTTACGAGGGAAAGGAGAAACTCTATGAATACATCGATGGAGGCGCAGAACCCTATTTATCGTATTCTTTCATTCGAGTATCCCATGCTGAATATCTGAAAGAAACAGGCAAAAGGATACTTATAGATATCTGGGAATTCAACTGTCCAGAAGATGCATTTGGGATTTTCAGCAAAGATCGGGCAGGTACAGAAATAAATCTTGGTAATGGAAGCGCGCTATTTAATAACTATCTCTGTCTCTGGAATGACACGTATTTTATAAGGATTGAGCCAAAAGAGGGAGGTGTCTTACCTGATGAGATTACCTTTGTAGGCAAATCCATTATCGATCTAATGCCCTATAAGAAGGCATCTCAGCCATCCATCATGTCTTACCTGCCACAACAATATCTCGTCCATGAAAGTCCTGTATTCTTCCATAAAAAGATTATTCTTGATAGTATATACATTTCTGAAAACTTCATTGAAGAAAATGTGTTTCGCTTAAGCGAAAAAACCGATGCAGTCATCGCAGAATATAGACTCAAAGACAATGCAAATTCTTTGAAGCTTATGCTTATAAAGTACCCTGATAACAATGCCGCAAGGCTCGCCTTTGGCGATATTGTAAAATTATGGCGCGCTTGGAGTGAAAAAGAGTCTGTGTCTGGAATGATTCAGATTTTCCAAGACAAAACACCACGCTACACAGCCTGTTTAGTAGAAAAAAATATAATAGGTATGGCATTCCTCGCAGTAAGTAAGGAGGATGAAGAAATGCTGCTTAAGCTTGTATTGGAAAAACTAAGGCAACAGGAGAAAGCGATGGCTTTAAAACCCGGTACTTACAAATTAACTGCGAGTTCGGGAAAGTTATTTATCTATACGTTTAAAGAAGGATCCCTTAGTGCAGTTGCGCACGACCTACTCATTGAGGGAACCAATTTCACCGTTAACCTTAACGTTCCAGATACGAGTCCCAGTTCGACAAGCGTAGAAACAGAAATTCAGGCAAATTCATTAAAGGTAATATGCGCTATGAAAGATGGACAACGTCAGCTTGAGACGTTAAAAGAAAAAGATAAAACAGACATTGAAGAAGCGACCAAAGATGTGCTGCATCCCAATAAATATGCCACCATTAACTTCCGTTCTACGAGTATTCAGGGAAACGGAAACATTTATCACGTAAAGGGAGAGTTAACCCTGCACGGGGTTATGCGACCCATAGAGTTTGATGTGACAACTACCAATGGAAAAGATTTGAAAGGAAAGGTTACCGTCTCCCAAAAAGAGTTTGGCATAAAACCTTACAAGGCTTTATTAGGGACTCTAAAGGTAAAAAACGAGGTTGATATCTCCTTTGATTTAGCCTTGAGTTAAGCTGTGGTAAAGGACAATTTCATTTGGATGATTTTTGAAAATTGACTTTATTTTTGGGTTAAGAAACTATAAAATCTTGATTTCTAGTCATGACAATAGCTTAACTACAGCACACATTGAATAATGATTGTAACTGTATATTTCTTGGAAATGATACAAAGGATTCAGCATAAACTAACGTTATAGGAGTGAAAACGAGGTAAAAAGTGGAAAATATAGAAAATAGTAGAAGAAAATTTCTAAAAATTGCATCGCACGCCCTGGGAGGCACCCTAGCTGCAGGTATTGCAGTACCGTTAGTAGGCTTGGCAATACACCCTTGGATGAGAGAAACGGTATACGGGACCGAGGATTTCATTCATATAGGTAAGATGGATGATTTCCCTATCGGAATTCCCAAAAAGATGACCGTTACCTCTTCAAAAATGGATGCATGGAACATTTTTGAAGGGCTGGTTATGGGGTCTGTATGGGTGGTTAGACGGGGAGATAATTCGCTGAACGTATTTTCCACAAACTGTCCGCACCTTGGGTGCGGTATCGATTGGGGGGCGGATGTAAATCAGTTCTTGTGTCCCTGCCATGGAGGCGTCTTTGATGTTAATGGCAAGAAAATTTCAGGACCTGCACCGCGCGATCTTTATAGTTTTGGGACAAAGGTTGAAAACAACAATGTCTTTGTGAGTTATAAACGAGCAATATAAAAATATAATTTGAAGGTATTTTTGGGAATTAACTTAGATCTATGGCAAATAAATTACGTGAATGGATAGAAGATAGAACCGGACTAAATAATTTTTTGAAAATAGCATTGGACGAACCAGTACATGGCGGCGCTAAATGGTCATATGTTTTTGGAAGTGGGCTTGTTTTCCTTTTTATTTTACAGGCGGTTACCGGAATAGTAATGGCAGGTTTTTATTCGCCTTCTTCAACGTCGGCATGGGGAAGCGTGTACTACCTCCAGGAAAAAACTTCGTTTGGTTGGTTTATACGAGGCTTACACCATTTTGGATCAAGCGCCATGATTATCTTGGCCGTCGTGCATATGTTTCAGGTCTTCATTTTTGGCGCATATAAAAAACCGCGAGAACTCAATTGGATTTCTGGCGTGATACTCCTTCTATTCCTGCTGGGCTTTGGCTTAACGGGCTATCTCCTGCCTTGGGATCAGAAGGGGTATTGGGCCACGCAAGTCGCTACGAATATCATTGAAACTATTCCTGTAATTGGTAATTACATTAAAATATTAACTCAGGGTGGTTCTGATTACGGGAATTTTACGCTGACTCGCTTTTATTCCATTCATGTATTTTTGTTGCCACTTTCGCTTCTTTTTTTTCTTTTTATTCATATAGCGCTCTTCCGTAAACACGGCGTAACTCCTTATTGGAAAATGAAGGAGGAAATACTACACAATCGCGTTGATCCATTCTGGCCTGATCAGATGTTTAAGGATATTGTGTTTGCCATAGGAATGTATGCAATACTTGCCGGATGGGTCTTTTGGAATAAAGGCGCAGAGCTATTGGCTCCAGCGGATCCTGCCTCTAACTTTCTCGCCAGACCTGAGTGGTATTTTCTATCCTTATTTCAGCTCTTGAAGTATTGCCAGGGTAAATTTTTAATCGTGGGCACTGTCATTATTCCCACGCTGGCTATGATATTTTTATTTGTGTTACCATTCATTGACAGAAATGTATCAAGATATCCGTCGAAAAGAGTACCGGTTTTTTGCGCTGTATTTTCTGGATTAGTAGGGGTTGTTGCTTTAACAGCCGTAGCTATAATTCACGATAGCCATGATGTGCATATTCAACACCAAAAAGAGGATTCGGAGAAGCAGGCTGCCAGGGCTATGAAATTGGCGGCAAAGGGCGTTCCTCCCGCAGGTGGAATGTTTATCTTTCTTGCCGACCCTGTGCGCCTTGGAGAAAAAATTTTCAAAGAAAGCTGTAATGGCTGTCACATGTTGAGAGGAGAGGGCGGTGAAACGGCATCAGACTTTACCAATTTTGGGGCGAGAGAATGGGTATCGGAACTGCTAAAAAATCCCAAGGACGCAAAATATTTTAAGGAATCGGGAGCCATGCCGCCCGTAAAACTCCCCGATGAATCGCTGCTGGATATGGCCGAATTTTTGTTGAGTCAATCAGGTAATTTGCTCAACATGAATACCGATAGACTGGAGAGGGGAAAGGAACTGGTTTTAAAGGGGAATTGCGTAATTTGCCACCCCTTTGGCGACAAAGAGGCAAAAAAGGTTGCTCCAAACCTGACGGGATATTTATCAGAAACATGGCTAAAAGAGTTTATTAAGAATCCGGCAGATTTAAAATTTTATGGCGCACGGAACAAGATGCCTGCTTTTGAAGGTAAGTTTACTGATAGAGAACTGGATGCACTTATACAATATTTGTTTACTTTATCAAAAGATAGGATACTTATCTCAAGAAAGGAAGAATGCGGTAAGAGATTAACAACTACTTCGTGTGGACAACAAAAACCGAGAAGAGAAAATGTGCATTTGGTCTAACCAACTCAAGGGTATTGACTGATTTTAAAAGCGAATCTTAAGCAAATCCGTGTAAGCGTGAAATTATACCTATCATGCCAACATGTTTTTTTGTTTGCATACCTTTTGTGCTTTGCCATTAAAACAGAGTTTAAGCGATTTTCCCTATTATTTCACATTGGAAAATCACAATACAAAATAAACCTTGCACTCAAGAGACTTTGAAAAACTTCTTGCCTTAGATTTTTCTTGATGGTATTATGAAGTGTCTCATTGATAAATAAAGCCGGCGGCATCGCCAAGTGGACTAAGGCCACGGTTTGCAAAACCGTTATCCTGGGTTCGAATCCCAGTGCCGCCTCTTTTTAATTGAGCCACAAATAAACACGAATTTTCACGAAGGCATATAAATTTCAATCGCGGTGAAAGGAAGATAATTTTGATACAATTTAATCACTTTTCCTTCTTATTCGTGTACATTCGTGGCTGAATTATCACCAATAAACAATCGGGCGAGTGGTGGAATGGCAGACACGAAGGACTTAAAATCCTTTGACCGTAAAAGGTTGTGTGGGTTCGACTCCCACCTCGCCCATTTGGGTGCGTATATTTTGTTGGTTCATGTTCTTCACTCTTAATTTGATGAATTTTGCAAATGAAGGAACCTATTCAGTTTCTATTTTGTTTAAAGCCACATGAATAATATTAAACTCTCAAAATATTGTATGTTTAAACCAAAAACTGCGATAGCGGACATTAGTCCTGAAATTTATGAGGCGCTAAAGCGGATTGCCGCAAGGAATCCGCGTCTTTCCGTGAATCTTTTAATTGATATTGCATTAGACTACATTTCAAACCTGAAAGAAGAAGACCTCCTAAAGCTTATCACTGAGTATTATGGAAGAAAGCATACCGCAGACACCTCTCTCTAGGCAAAGTTTTTTGCTAATTTAGCAAAACCATCATTATCTATTAAGGAGTAGTTATGATAAAAAGAATTACTATTTTCATGTTTTTTTCAAGTTTATTTGCAGTGTCTTTTTTAGGCTGTCAAAAAGGCGAACATGATAATCCGCAATTAAGCAGCCAAACTACCGAACAGGACTTTGCAAAAATACACAAAAATATTAACTTCAATCAAGAAGAAAAGGAAAAAATGCATGGGGCAGGAATGGCAACGGAAGGTAGCGAACACGGCATGGGCACCCATGGCAAGAAGGAAAAAGTCGATCCCAATAAAGTAATTGCAACAGTTAATAACGAAAAAATTCTCCGCAAAGATCTGGACAAAATCCTGAGCCGGTTCAGAAGTCACGTAAATCCTGCCACAATATCTTCGATGGAACAACAAATTACCGAGCAGCTTGTTACCCAATCTTTGTTAAGACAATTTGTTCTAGAAAAAAAGTTAAGCGTTCCCAATGAGGTCGTGGAAAAAGAAATTGCCAAGATGCGGGATAACATCAAAAATAATCCTGCAACTAAAGACAAAACATTGGAGCAGTTTTTGGAATTTCAAGGAAGTAATATCGAAGAGTTAAAAACCGCAATCAACATGTCTGCAGCAATCGAAAATTACGTATCCAAAGATGTTGATGACAAAAAAACAGAAGAATATTTCATTAAAAATATTAGCACCTTTAACGGCGAAACCGTTACGGCAAGCCACATACTGGTTGAAACAAAAAAAATGAAGACGCAGGAAGAACTTGATAAGGCAAAGGCAAAGATCGATGCTATTAAAAAGGAACTCGATGAGGGAGCAGATTTTGCTGAATTGGCAAAGAAATATTCCGACTGTCCAACGGGGAAAACTGGCGGTGAATTAGGCTCATTTCCGAAGCACGGCGTTATGGTCGACGCCTTTGCTAATGCCGCATTTGCTACCGAAGTAGGCAAGATTTGCGAACCTGTCAAGACAGAATTTGGATACCACCTAATCAAGGTTACAGCTCGCACGCCCGCCAAAGACGTTAGCTTCGGTGAAGTAAAAGACAAGGTACACACCAACTTAGTTGGAATCGAAATGAATAATCTTGTTAAAGACCTGAGGGAAAAGGCAAAGATTGAGATTACCTTGTAATACATGGATACAGCCCAATCTCTCAATCAAATATCCATAATTTTATATTGGATATGCTTAGGTGCTTATTCGACATATTGGCTCTTTGGATTCACACGATGGAACCTGCGATTCCCTATTTTATTGGGGATTGTAGTTCTTCACGTTACAACCATCACGTTACGTGGCATATCGATAGAGTATTTTCCTCTAACCAATAAATTTGAATCCTTTAATGCCTTCGCCGCCGCTACATTTATTATATTGCTCATTTATGCCAAAGCGGAAAGTCATATCTATCGCATGTTCTTATTCGGCGTTGGTTATGCCTTCTTAGCGGCAGCGGCTATTTTCCCAAAAGGATTAAACTACGCCCCGCCCTTAATGCTTACCATCTGGTATATACTACACGTCCCCTCGTCCTTCTTTTGTTATGCCCTTTGGGTTAGTGCAACATCTGCGGCAGTTGCGCGCTATTTTATAACAGAAGAGAAAAAAACGTACGACAAAATTATTGATTCGGGCTTTCAGTATGGTTTTATTGTCTTTTCTATTTCGATGATCTTCGGGGGATTATGGGGATATGTTGCCTGGGGGTCTTATTTCCTCTGGGATGCCAAGGTGGTCTGGTCTGTCATTATATGGTTTTTCTATGCAACTTGTCTTCACTTGGATTATTGGCAGGAGGCTAAACGATTTAAACCACTCTTCGCTGTTTTAGGGTTTTTAATACTTTTGATGACATACGTGGGCACCAGTTTCCTTATCGGCAGTTCCCACAGCTTTAGGTAACAAAATCCCTCTAAATTCCCATTTTTAGGGGGCACAGGATATCTTAAAGTGAGAACAATTTATACTATATTTAAATCGCAAAAACTAGGTATCCTTGTTGGATTTACGGTTACGGGCTTGCTTATTATTGGTAGTCTCGTTATGAACTTCCAACCCGACCAGTATACAGGACTTTCCGGAGAGAATATTTCCTTTTTTTTCACTCATAAGAAACCAATTCACATTTGGTTTTATTTGCTATTTTTGGCTTGCATCCTCTACGGCATCAATGCCTTTTTGTGCACCCTAGATTCAATTATTAGAAAGGCAAAAACCGGCGTAAAAAAGATACCCCTCTATGGGGCATCTATTGTACATATTGGGTTCGTAATCACCCTGATTGCACACCTTATAGGAGGAGTTTACTCATCGACTGAACCACCGGTATCCGTCTCAGATGAGTGGACAGATCTGGGTGGTATCGAAATGAAGGTTGATGACCTTAAAACAAGCGCTTACCCAAACGGAATGCCTAGAAAAATAGAGGCATTTGTTTCCGTCAGAAAGGATGGAATTGTATTTTCGGACACCATTGGATACAACAATCCTGTTCTTCTACAACATGGAATCATCGAGGTCCTCATGCGGGATTACGGCTGGATTGCATCAAGTGTTGTTCTCAAGGTAGGCGATCGCATGTGTAATTTGAAAATCGACGAAACGTTTAGTGCAAATGACGCTCAGATGCGTGTTGCCGATTTATATATGCCTCCGCAGTATCGCTACCCCGTAGTAAAATTAATTTCCACTACGGAAAACAATCAGACACAACAAACCTTTTTACCTATCGGGGAAAGTAATGCGAAGGAGATTCATGGTTCAAAAATTGTTTTTGCAGATATTAAATCCATGCCAGGCATCCTTGTCAGCGTTAAAAATAATCCCAGCATTCCATTAACCTTCGTGACGATATTCTTCTTTTCTATCGGTATGATTCTTGTAATTTTCAGGATTATTGGCAGGATGGTTAGCATTTAAGTAGGTTGTTTAAACAGAGGTATTGTTAAAGTCTCGGAGCCAATTGGAATTTATACTACGCCCCTAAGAATAAGCATAGAGTAGTATGGAGGAAAGTGCAACTGCGGCTGTCTCAATCCTCAATGTTGAAGGACCAATGCTTACTGGTATGCAGCCCGCTTTCTCCGCCATTTCAACCTCACTATTAGTAAAACCACCCTCAGGGCCAATGAGGCACATAATCTTTTTAGCCGATGCGTGCTCGTCCAGAATATTTTTTAATGTTTTAGTGAGAGATTCTGTGCATGCGATGAGCGGGAGATCGTAGTTACAGACAGTCTTTAGTAAATCGTCCAACGGCATCACATCTTCTATTTTAGTGACAAAGCTTCGTTTGCACTGTTTCGATGCCTCAATTGCGATCGTATCCCATTTTTCTGTTTTCACATCAGATTTGTTCCGGATATCGACAATACTTCGTTTGCAGTGGATGGGAATCAACGTTTTTATGCCTAACTCAGCGCATTTT
Organism: Planctomycetota bacterium; assembly: GCA_018968795.1. Taxonomy (GTDB): domain Bacteria; phylum Planctomycetota; class Brocadiia; order Brocadiales; family Brocadiaceae; genus REEB58. Next base: position 10,798 of record JAGWZR010000043.1, read on the forward strand.
TGAATTAAAAAGGTTGCGCGTTTCCCTTTTGGGACGGAAAATGCAATGGTAACATCGACGCGCGCTTCTCTATCAACGGCTTTAAATTGCTCAATGACCACCTTTAATTTATCATTTGAAATTTCAACAACATTTGCAAGGTATTCAAAGCCTTTACCATCGAAAAGCGTAATGTTATTTCCGAGCTTAACTCTTTTGACGTGCAAGATATGATG
>JAGWZR010000044.1 GCA_018968795.1 Planctomycetota bacterium
CCCGGCCTTTTTACCTGGAATGTAAGACTTATCCCTTCATCAGGCTGCACCCTGAGCACCAATGTATTAGGACGGATTGGTTCATCTATGGCCTTTGAAAACATCATGTGCGGAACCGGCTTGAAGTGTATTGAAATTTCTGTCTTTCGTTTTGAAAGCCTTTTGCCTGAGCGGATATAAAATGGAACCCCCGCCCATCGCCAGTTGTCAACAAATACCTTCATGGCTGCAAATGTTGGGACGGTCGATTTTTCAGAAACCCCTGGTTCTTCCCTATAACCAGAAACCAAATTACCATTAATTTTACCTCTTCCATACTGGCCTACGACAACATACTCATTAATCTTATCCATCGGAAAGGCTGTTATTGAGCGAAAAACCTTAACTTTTTCATCCCGCACCCTGTCGGCCTCGAATGCTGTAGGAGCCTCCATAGCGGTAAGGGCGAGAAGTTGGAACATGTGGCTCTGAAACATATCCCGTATTACGCCGACTTCCTCATAATAGCCTGCCCGATGCTCTACCCCTATCGTTTCTGAAGCGGTTATTTGAACATGGTCAATATATCTCCTATTCCAGAGCGGCTCAAAGATAGAGTTCGCAAAGCGGAACATGATGATATTCTGAACCGTTTCTTTGGCCAAGTAATGATCTATACGGTAGATTTGTCCTTCATCAAAAGATTTCCTAAGGACATTGTTCAGTCTTTTGGCTGAATCCAAGTCCCGTCCAAATGGTTTTTCAATAACAATGTGCGAGTACCCTGTGTCTTCATTCGAAAGACCTGCCATGCCAAGGTTAATCGTAACCTTTTCTAAAAGCGCTGGGGGAGTAGCCAGATAAAAGATACGATTCCCGCTTGTGCAGTGCTTCTTTTCTAGTGAAGAAAGCATCTCTCTAAGGGTTTTGGTATAAGATTCCAAGAAGGAATAATCTAACGATAAGTAATAGAGTTTAACCGCAAATTCCTTCCACAAACGATCGTCAAAATTCTTTAGGAGTGAATTCTTTACCGCGACACACATCGAATCACGAAATTGATCGGTACTTATTTCTGTACGGCCTATCCCAAGAAGGAAGAAATTTTCTGGAAGTAACCTGTTAATGTAAAGGTGGTAAAGGGCAGGAATAATCTTTCTTTTTGTGAGATCTCCAGAGGCACCGAAGACAATCATGCCGCATGGACGTGGAATCTCGACGTCACAACTCCCCCCTATTTGATCCTCTAGTTCAGTCCTGAACTGACCATAAGGTTCATCAACCACCGTAACCTTATTCACCTTTTTTGTCCCCCTCTCCCAGAAGCTTTATATTCTCGCTTTAATGGTTTTGCAGATATAATACGCTTTTTCTTGGATATTTTTACAACTGTATGCCCGCCAAATTCATGTCTAAGGGCGGCGATAATCTTATCGGAAAAGGCCTCGGTCCTACGAGAACGAAATCTTTGAAAGAGTGAGAAGGTAATTACTGGCGCTGGTACGTCAGTGTCTATTGCCTGCTGCACCGTCCAACGCCCTTCACCTGAATCTTCAACATATCCGCAAACTGAAGAAAGGTCTTTGTCCTTCTTAAATGCAGCCGCGGCAAGCTCAAGAAGCCATGAGCGGATAACGCTCCCCTGATTCCAGAGATGCGCTACCTCCGCAAAATCTATATTACCGCCATACGGAGACGCCTTCATAATTTCAAATCCCTCTCCCAAAGCGGCCATCATACCGTATTCAATCCCGTTATGTACCATTTTCACAAAGTGCCCTGCCCCTGTCTTTCCACAGTAAAGGTATCCATCCTTAGGGGCAAGCGTTTTAAACAGGGGTTCAAGATACCTGTAAATTTTTTTATCTCCTCCAATCATTAAGCAATAGCCTATCTTAAGTCCCCATATGCCCCCGCTTACGCCCACATCCATGTAATGTATTCCGGAAGGCCTGAGTTCTTGCTCATGACGGATATCGTCTTTATAAAAGCTGTTTCCACCATCTATAATTATGTCACCCTTTTGGAGTAGACCACGAAGCTTTTCAATAGACCCATCCACAGGTTTGCCTGCTGGAACCATCAACCAGATGACACGGGGAGGCGTTAGCATCCTAACTAGTTCTTCAATAGAATGCGATCCTTTCGCACCTTCTTTCACTATCTCTTTTACACGCTCAGGAGTACGGTTGTAAGCAACAACTTTGTGCCTGCCCTTGATTAGCCGTCTTGTCATGTTCATTCCCATCCGTCCTAAACCTATCATGCCTATCTGCATATAGCCTCCTTACTATTTATTCAGAACCTTTTCCCATGATAAATTCTTTTTCTATTTCTGCCACTTTGGCCAGTCTACGATTGTGCCGTTCAGCTATTGAAAACGTAGCAGACAGCCAGACGTTAACTATTTCCTTTGCAAGTTCAGGCCCTATAACCATTGAACCGAGGCAAAGGATGTTAATGTTGTCATCCTCGATACTCTGGCGGGCAGAGAAGGTATCATGACAGATTGCGGCGCGTATACCCGGAAACTTGTTTGCCGCAACACAAACACCTACCGCACTTCCACAGATTAAGATTCCTCTCTCAGCCTTTTTGGAAAGTATTGCTTCCGATACCGCTCTCGTATAGTCAGGATAATCCACAGGGTCTTCATTATAAGTTCCGAGATCATTCACTTCATGTTTAAGTTTTTTCAAAAATTCTACCACGAGTGTTTTTAAACAAAATCCCTCATGGTCTGCTCCAACAGCTATTACCATTTCCGTCATCCTTTCTTCTTTGCCAAAAGAGTCTTTGCCCTATTCAATATGTTTTCAGATGTAAAACCAAATTTTTTGAAGAGTACTTCTCCAGCCGCAGAGTCCCCAAAATGATCAATACCTATCGCCGCACCTTTCAGCCCCACATATTTATGCCAGCCATGAGTTGAGCCTGCTTCAATGGATATCCTAGTTTTGATATCAGGAGGAAGTACCTCATTACGATACTCTTCAGGCTGCTCTTCGAATAGTTCCCATGACGGTATACTAACTACGCGCGATCTAATGCCCTCGGCCTGCATCTTTTCATGCGCCTCCAGTGCAAGATAGACCTCTGAACCAGTTGCAATCAGGATTATCTCTGGTTTACCCAAAGCTGAATCGGCCAATATATAGGCTCCTTTCCTAAGCCCAACAGCCTGACTAAATTTGCCTCTATCTATAACAGGAACCTTCTGTCTTGCCAGTGTGATAGCCACAGGTCCATTTTTATGTTGAATTGCTATCTTCCACGCCTCTGCCGTTTCATTTGCATCCGCCGGCCTGAGAACAATGAGGTTGGGTATTGCCCTTAAACTTGAAAGATGCTCTATAGGCTGATGCGTAGGCCCATCTTCACCAAGGCCAACAGAGTCATGGGTAAATACATATATGACATGGATTTTCATCAAGGCTGCAAGCCTTATTGCTGGCCTCATATAATCAGAGAATACTAAAAAAGTGCTGCCAAAAGGAAGTAATCCTCCGTGAAGGGCTATTCCATTTACTATACTTCCCATGGCATGTTCTCGCACACCGAAGGCTATATTGACCCCGCCATATCCCCATTCTCCAGACACAGCGCCTTGCACCTCTCTACCTTCCGAGTGAGGATGTTGAAAATTACCCAGACCATTCAGTGCAGTATATGTTGATGGATTTAAATCTCCTGAACCTCCTATTAATGAAGGCAACTGTGATGCTGTAGCATTCATTATCTGGCCACAGGCAGAACGCGTTGCGATTCCTTTTGGATCTGGAGGGAATACAGGGATACCACGGTCCCAACCATCCGGCGGCTTTGCGCTCATCATCTGATCCCACTCGTTCATAAGCTTTGGATATGCCTTTTCATACAAGCTCATTTTTGCCTTCCACGCTGCTTCAAGCTGCATACCTTTATCCAGTGCCTTTTTGAATTGAGCAAGAGCATCCTCAGGAATATAAAACTTCGGTTCAATAGGCCAGCCAAGATTCTTTTTTGTGGCTATGACCTCCTCAGAACCAAGAGGAGAACCGTGTACTTCAAAGGTATCCTGCTTATGAGGACTGCCGTAACCTATGTGTGTTCTCACTGAAATGAGAGACGGCCGGATAGCTTCACTTCTGGCAGCAATTATCGCTTTTGAAATAGCCTCGATGTCATTTCCATCTTCAACGGACTGCACATGCCAACCATACGCCTCAAACCGTTTGCACACATCCTCAGTAAATGTAAGTCGTGTTTCCCCAGAAAGCGTAATGTGATTATTGTCATAGAGACATATAAGCCTGCCTAATCTAAGGTGCCCCGCTAGCGATGCTGCCTCAGAAGCAACTCCCTCCATCAAATCCCCGTCACTCACCATTGCGTAAGTGTAGTGATCAACGATTTCATAACCCGGACGATTAAACTTTGAGGCCAGAAAACGCTCGGCGATAGCCATGCCGACTCCATTTGCAAAACCCTGACCCAAAGGGCCCGTGGTGCTTTCTACACCTGGGGTTTCACCATATTCAGGATGTCCAGGGGTCTTGCTTCCCCATTGTCTAAAACGTTTAATTTCTTCCAGGGATAGATCATATCCTGTCAAATAAAGCATCGAATAAAGAAGCGGCGAGCCATGGCCGGCGGAGAGGATAAAACGGTCACGATCATACCATACAGGATTATGCGGATTATACTTGAGGAATCTCGTCCACAACACGTAGGCCATAGGCGCAGCGCCCATCGGCATCCCCGGATGACCCGAATTTGCCTCCTGGACCGTGTCTATTGATAACATCCTGATTGTATTTATACAGAGACTGTCAATATCTATCCCCATACCTTAGTTGGCCTCCGGTTCAGCTATTTTATTGAGGTGAAGAGGTAAGCTCATAGCCCCTCAACAATATTGGATAAAGTTAGCTCCACGTAACCTAACAAACTCATACAACTAAGAATATATCCGTAATTAACTATTCCATGAAAGTCCCCCTTTGAAAAAGGGGGATGAAGGGGGATTTTGCATTGAAAACAGCTTTCAAATCCCCCCTTGCCCCCCTTTACCAAAGGGGGGAAATTAATTACGGATAAGTTCTAAGTAAAATTTATTATAGTTAAACCCTTCCAACTTACCAATTCAATTTTTGGGTGATTGTGTGAATTAACAGCATTGTGGTCCACATGATATTTTCACGTCTTTATTTTGCATATCGGATATGATAAACATCCCTTTATATGGTGGCTTTGAAAGTTTCCAGGCCGTATCGGTGCATATTTCTATGGGTATTCCCACTGGATATGTATGATTATCATCATCTGAGACACTGCTGAGTGGTCCATTATAGATAGCATATTGCCCACTGTATATACATTCCTTTGACTTTTTATATTTATAAGCCCTTGTGGTTATAGAGTAAAATTTAACCCCTTCTACCTCTTTATAGAGATAACGATTCACCACTTCCAGTCCATAAAAACCTAACTTCTTCGTTATATGGAAAAACTCTTTTTCCGTAACAGCCCCTGATATGCACTCACCCCATAATTTTTTATCCTGCTTCATTGATAAGGGAACTTCCTTATCAGAGACTATATCAGAAATAACAAACCTCCCGCCATTCCTCAATACCCTGAATATCTCCTGAAAAACCTTTTCCTTTTGGGTTGATAAATTGATTACGCAATTGGAAGTTACCACATCAACACATTCATCTGCTAGGGGAATTTCTTCCAGAAACCCTTTCATAAACCGTATATTATCGAAACCCAAATTCCTCGCAACAATCCCTCTTGCGGCATTGGCATTGACCAACATTTCATCAGTCATATCGATCCCGATAACACACCCCCCTTCACCTACCATCTTAGCCGCAATAAAACAGTCGACTCCCCCGCCAGAACCTAAATCTAACACACTTTCCCCTGGATCAATATTGGCCAGTGTCACAGGACTGCCGCATCCGTAAGAAATATTCAAGACTTCATGGGGAATGTGCGATAAATCAGCGGGATTATAACTGGACGGACAACACAGTTCCTTCTGCGGCTGCATAGCGGCAGCGGCATAAAATTCATTCACTGATTTCCGAACGGTATCCTTTGCAAGAATTTTCAACTCTTTACCTCCTTGAAATGTGTGGGTTTCATACGAGAGGGAATCATCATTTTTGCAGGTTAATCCCGAAGTTCTACAGGTGTAACAAGCAGGTGATTCCATCGTGTATGGTCCAAGGGCTTCCTTCAAACCCCAACCCATCCATGCCTTCTGGTCATCAATAAGTAGAGGACAAACAAAGATTCCTTTACTGGTCACGATACGGCTGGTGGCACACTGCAGGTTGTCCATAGAAAAGTTATCAAAGCACTTCTCTGTAACCCGTTCGCTTTCATAGTAAGGTCTGGCGAATTCGGCGCATCGTCCCAGCAGAACTAAAGGTAGTTTTTTGAGTCTTAACTGTGGGATATTCAAAAAACGTTCTAACGACTGAAATTCTTCTGCCATTTCTTTAGTAAACTTTCCGTATTTCGACCAGTCTGTAATCGTAATAATGGGATTAAAACCGGCGCATGCTAAGGCTTGAATACCACTCAGCGCTTTTTTAAATGAGCCCTTCCCTCGAATCAGATCATTCTCTGCCTCTCGATAACTTTCCAGGCTTACCCTGAATTCCAGCTTGTATTTGGACTGAGATGATATTTGGAAAAGTCTTTGTGCAACCTCTTTTGTTATCAAGGTGCCGTTAGAAAGGATTGTGGTTGTGCCTAATTTTAAAGCCTCCTTTAAAATATCGGCAATCTCAGGATGTAAAAATGGTTCACCGCCGGTAAAGTAGAATTCTTTCACTCCCAGAGTTGACGCCTCGTTCAAATATCGACGGATCACGTCCAATCCGAGGATGTCATGAGTATTACTTTTCGGGCCGCAGGAGATAAAGCAATGGGCACACTGTAAGTTACAATGAGTTCCTGTTACCTGAAACCACAACGTTTCGAGCTGTTTTAAATAAACCTTTGGCGTATTAATGGTTCTAACCTCCTAAAATTACTTAAAGGAATCTAAATCGATATTTTAATATTGTGTAAATTATTTTAATCCCGGCCTTAACCGAGCCTTTTATAGTTCCTGTGATTTTTGACTGTCCTATGCGTTTTCTATAACGGACAGGCACTTCGATAATACGAAATTTATTTATTATTGCCTTTATTTGCATTTCGACAGTCCATCCAAAATCCTTATCTTTCATATCCATTTGCATCAGAGATTTATACCTGATAGCACGGAAGGGGCCTAAATCAGTAAAACGAAATCCCCAAAAAATTCGAATGAGGAACGTTGCAATTTTATTGCCTATGCATGCCCGCAATAATAAGGCTCCTTTCCCCCTTTCCCCGATTAATCGCGAACCTATTGTTATGTCTGCCTTATTACCGATAATAGGATGAACTAACCGTTCCATATCCTCTGGATAGTCACTATAATCACCGTCGAGGAAAACAACGATCTCTGTATCGGGATTCACGCCAGAAAGTCCTTTTAAACAGGCATTTCCGTATCCCCTCATGGGTTCACTTACAACGTAAGCGCCTGCATTTTGAGCCTTCGAGAAAGTATTGTCCTTACTCCCGTTATCAACAACAACGATCCGATCTACCATTTTTTTAGGAATATCCCGAATTACAGAATCAATAGCATTTTCCTCATTATATGCAGGAATGATAACTGAAATCTTAGGATAAGTCATTAGCAATTCTTTCATGCTTGTTTGCTCACGGCTAATTTAGAGTTGGAGCAGTGTTTATTTACAAGCAATTGGTCCTTTATAAATCCATAAATCAGCAAAAAATAAAAAGGAAGATACTCTGGTAATTTTAGCCAGTGTACTTCTTGCCGTACCCATTCGTTGTTATATTCTATCAATCTTGAAAACAAAGGAAGATTCATAAAATAATAGAAAACTACAGTGCCAGTTAAGACAAGCCATGCCCAGTTATGATAAAAACAGAGGAAAGGGACGATCCATGTTAGATACCAGGGATGTACTGTTGGGGCTAATATTAAAAGGGTGGCGACAGCCCAAAAGGCAAACCTTAAAATATTATCATCTCGATGCAATCTTGTTTTAAAATACTCTTTGTCTAAATATTTTTTACACAAATATAAGAGCACAGCTCCAAAGATTACTGAAGTAAGTATTTTAGATATAAAGGGTGAGCCAAGAGATAAACACAAAATCAGAAAGTGAACAGAATCATTATAATGATATTGAGTTCCAAAATGGAAAAGAGTCAAAAACAGCCCTTTGCCAGCACTAATATATGGCAAGTATAAAAGTACAACTACTGCAACCAATACTGTAAGATATTTGGACTTATTACTAAGAATTAGAAAAGGTACAATAATTATTGATGCAAATTTAGACATTACAGCCAGACCAATTGAAACGATTGATGTTAACTTATTCTGAATCGAGTAAAGGTATAAAGCAAGCATGACAAAGAATATTTGCAAAGAATCGCAATGTCCCCTTGCCGCAAAACTGACAAGGACTAAAGGACTCCATGCATATATTAATACATTGGCAGGTTCTTTCCTCATTACTTTTAAATACTTTACCAAAACAAAAATTGAAAGGATGTCAAAAAGGAGAAAAGCCGATTTTATTGATACAAATGAATGAGAGATAAAATCTGCCAGAGCAAACACCATTAACATCAATGGAGGATAGATTGTGGTCAGATGTTTATGGCTAATACCAGAGAAGAAATTATCCCTAAGATGTTCCATGTTCAAAGATGCTGGAGGGGAAGAGTAAGGATTGACCCAGTTTAATTGTAATTTTCCTTCCCACAAATAACGGAAAATATCATTTGATGGAGTAGCAGGTAATAACGTTAAACGAAATATCAAGGAAAAAACCAGAATAGTCCAAAAAATATTTTTAGAACTGGGTTTTCCTCCTTTAGCTATCTCCACAGTTTGAAAGGCAAAACCGTGTATATCAGTATTTGATACAATACTCCTTCTTATAGAAAATACAGCAAAAAGATATGCAATAAAAGCGGTACTATACATTAAAGAAAACTGTGGAATGTGCTGCATTATATCGCCAAGGGAGACAATTCGGGTACATATGACTTCAATAACCAACCCCGCTATTATTATGGAAATCAGCATTTTATTTTCTCTTTGAATTTTTGCAAAAGAGAAAGTGTGCCTACGTAAAAAAATCCCACCGCATACACCAACAAAAAAGGCCCAAAGACAAATTTCTTATTGCTCGTATATTGCATAAATCCTATAAAACAATACACACTTAAAAGTATTTCACTAATAAAGATTAACTTTACTGGTAACGTATAACTTTTTGCCGGTATGTTTCCGCCTCGCCTGATTACACCATATTTAGGCGTCCTAATAAAATCACTCTTAATGTTTAATAACGCTTCTATCACTGCTTTAGTATTATTGACAGCAACACCGCATCCTAAGAATATAAGAGCCGGTATGAACAAAGACCTTTTCCACCAATCTTTATAACACATTTTCTGCGAAACTATATAAAGAAGCGGTGAGGCAAAAGTCCCCAAGAACATGAGAAACAATACGATTACCACCGCGATAGGAATAGGACTTACTGACGGTATTAACAAGAGTATGAGGGGAAGAGATAACAAGGCAAGGATAATCATCATAGGGTGAACCATATATTGTGATAGATGTATTATGGCCTCAGTCTTCTTTACAAAGCCATCGTTCGTCTTGAATATTTGTGGTAAAATCTTCTTGGCAGTTTGTATTGAACCCTTTGCCCATCTATGTTGTTGAGATTTATAGGCATTTATATCCACCGGTAACTCTGAAGGCGTTACTACATCAAAGAGAAATTTTGTATTCCATCCTTTTAATTGAGCTCTGTATGATAGATCTAAATCTTCAGTCAATGTATCAGAATGCCACCCTCCAGCATCAACGATTGCCTCCTTCCTCCATATTCCCGCAGTACCATTAAAGTTCATATAAAGGCCATTCCATGTCCTGGCACCCTGCTCAATAATAAAGTGTCCATCCATACCGAGGCTTTGCGCTATTGTTAAAAGGGAGTAATTTCTATTTATATGCCCCCACCGTGTTTGTACAAGAGCGACTTTTTCTCTTTCATAAAAGAATGGGATGGTTTTATAAAGAAAGTCTTTATCGGGCACAAAATCAGCGTCAAAGATTGCTATAAATTCACCTTCAGCTTTTTGGAGACCTTCATTTAAAGCCCCCGCCTTAAACCCGTCTCGATTTTCCCTCGTAATATGTTTTATGTTGAATCCCATTGCACGATACTTATCAACCAACTCAGTTGCTATTCCCATCGTTTCGTCATTAGAATCATCAAGCACCTGAATTTCATGAAGTTCCTGCGGATACTCAATGCTCGCAACTGCATTAATTAAGCGTTCTACCACATGTCTTTCATTATAGATAGGTAACTGCGTCGTTACTTTTGGTAATGTATTATTGTTATGAGTTGACCAGAACCGTTTAAGAAATTCTCCATTTTGAGACGCTTCTTTTTTACCCTTTCTTAGAAAAAGATAAATCATGTAATAATTGTTAACACCATAAAGAAACAACCATAATGCCGCCGGACAATAGAAAATGAGAATGAATATGGTAAATATTTTACCCATATAGTAGTCGCTGAAAATAACAAAAGGAAAGATTTCAATAAACCTTCTTTTATTTTTTCAACAGGTTGCTCAGTTCGTTCTCGAATTCTTTCTCTGATACGTAACCAACATGTTTGCTGGCTACTTTGCCGTCTTTTCCGTAAACAATAGTTGTTGGGTATGCCTGTAGGTCGTACTTCTGGGCAATATCACCCCCATCAAGATAAACCTGATAATTGATGCTCATTGCTTTCATGAAAGGGGGAACCGCTTCTTGTCCATTTTCATCAAATGCAACACCAATGATCTCTAAACCTTTATCCTTATATTTCTTGTAAAGATTAA
>JAGWZR010000045.1 GCA_018968795.1 Planctomycetota bacterium
GTATCGATACCGGCAAGCAGTTTCGCCCGATTGTCATATAACGAGTCGAAACACCCCGATTTGATCAGATACTCAATTACCTGTTTATTGACGACACGCAGGTCAGCCCGTTTACATAAATCCAAGATTGAAGTAAACCCACCCTCTTTATCCCTTGACTGGGTTATGGACTCGATGGCCTTATCGCCCACATTCTTGATAGCGCCCAACCCAAACCGTATCTTGTTTCCACCGGAAATAGTAAAATCATTTTGACTTTCATTAATATCAGGCGGAATTACTTCAATGCCCATGCGGCGGCAATCTTCAATATATTCCACGACCTTGTCTGCGTTCTGTTTCTCACAGCTCATTTGGGCAACCATGTACTGAACAGGATAATTTGTCTTCAAATAGGCCGTTTGGTAAGTAATTACCGCATACGCGGCAGAATGAGACTTATTGAAACCATATCCTGCAAAATATTCCATTAACTCGAATATACTTTGAGCTATTTCCTGAGGGATTCCATTTGACATGGCGCCATTTACAAACTGGTCTTTGAATTTTGCCATAATCTCTGGTTTTTTCTTTCCCATTGCTTTACGGAGGTTATCTGCCTGATTTAAGGAAAACCCAGCTAAACGGTTAGCGATACGCATGACCTGCTCCTGGTACAAGATTACGCCATGGGTCTCTTTTAAAATAGGCTCAAGAGAAGGATGGAGATACGTTACTTCTTCCTTTCCGTGTTTCCGGTTAATGAAGGATTCTACCATTCCACTCTGGAGGGGACCCGGTCTGTACAAGGCAACAAGCGGTAAGATATCGGCAAACTTGTCAGGTTTCAGTCTTTTCAGCAATTCCTTGAATCCCCGGCTGGTTTCTACCTGGAAGACGCCCTTAACCTCCCCGCGGGATAGCAAATCGTATGTCGCTTTATCATCGAAGGGAATTTTTGTCAGGTCGATTTCCTTTCCTGTGGTTTCACGAATCAACTTAAGAGCTTTGTCAATAACTGTTAGCTTCCGAACGCCGAGAAAATCCGCCTTCAGTAGTCCGATTTTATCCACTAATATTTCATCGTAAAATTGCGTAGTAACCGCATCTCCGCTTTTTGCAAGTGGAACATACTCAGTTAACGGTTCATCTGAAATTACGATACCCGCCGCATGGACTGACGCGTGGCGGCATAGTCCTTCCAACTTTTTGGAAATGTCAAATAAATCATGGATGTGTTTTTCGTTTTCGTATAATGCTTTTAATGCCGGCTCCTGCTCCAATGCCTGTTTTAAAGTAATATTCAGGGTGTTGGGAATAAGCTTAGCCAATTTATCTACTTCAGAAAGAGGGATATTCATTACCCGTCCTACGTCTCGAATAACAGCCTTTGCCTTCATCGTTCCAAATGTAATAATCTGAGCAACGTTACTATTCCCACCATATTTTTCCTTAACGTACTGGATAACCTTTTCGCGCCCTTCGGCGCAAAAATCAATGTCCAGATCGGGCATGGAAATTCTTTCGGCGTTAAGAAACCTCTCAAACAGTAAATCGTTTTCAATAGGGTCTATATTGGTGATATTCAACACAAAGGCAACAAGACTGCCCGCCCCAGAACCGCGTCCTGTGGCTGGAATACGGTGCTGCATGGCAAAATGAATAAAATCCCAGACAATTAAGAAGTAGTCCACAAACCCTGTACTTTCGATAACCTTCAACTCGTAATCCAGACGTTCCCGGATATTTTGGGTGATGGAACCGTATTTTTGAATTGCGCCTTCCTCGCAGAGTTTCCTAAGATAGGCATTATTAGTCATGCCCTGCGGTGCAGTGAATTTAGGCAAACGCAATTTACCAAAGGTCATTTCCACGTTACACCGCTCGGCAATTTTTACCGTGTTATAAATTGCCTCCGGAATGTGTTGAAAAACAGCTTGCATTTCACCAGAATTTTTGAAATAAAATTCATTTGTTCCAAAGCGAAGCCTTTGAGTGTCAGACTGACGTTTTCCCGTATTAATACACAAGAGAACATCGTGAGCCACGGCATCGTCCATATTCATATAATGAACGTCATTCGTTGCCACTAAGGAAATATCTAACTTCTTTCCTATTTCAATCGCTTCTGACACTAAGTCTGTCTGTCTTTCAATCTTGTTGTTTTGAACTTCTAGGTAAAAATGGTCTGTACCAAATATATCTTTGTACTCTTTTGCCACATTTACTGCGTCTTCGAAATGATTGTTCATTAAATAACGATTGATTTTTGACGTCATACACCCACTCAGGCAAATAAGCCCCTTGGAATAGGCGCGTAAGATTGCCTTATCAATCCTTGGTTTATAGTAAAAACCCTCTAGATATGCCGATGTGGTGAGTTTTAGAAGATTACGATAACCTTCATTATTTTCAGCCAGCAGGGTAATGTGACTGAGTGTTTCTTTTCCATTTTTAGAATCCTTATCAAGGCGGCTGCCTTGTGCCACATATGCTTCATAGCCTAAAATGGGTTTTATGCCGCAGGACTTTGCGGCTTCATAAAATTCTACGGCGCCGAACATGTTCCCATGATCTGTTAGCGCAAGGGCGGGCATATTAAGTTGGGCTGCTTTATTTACCAGGTCGCTAATTTTGCATGCGCCATCGAGCAGGCTATACTCACTATGAACGTGAAGATGAACAAAATTATCGCTCATATTTTTCATCGTATCCGATTGAAAGCTGCTTTTTTTAAACTTTATATTTGCGGTTTTTTGATTAACGTGTTTTAATCAAAATTATTATAATCTTAATTTTGTAATTTAGCATGCAGAAAATCAAGTTCAATTTGACAACAATTTTACTTGAAACTAGATTTATATTTTGCTATCATCGTTGGCGTTTCAACTTTTCTTAAAAATACCTTTAATGTTTTATTAAAGTATAAATTTAAAATCTAAATCGGAATATTCCAAGAAAAGGGGGTCCCAATGTCTAGTTGTAACGCGAAAACAAAGGCAATTATGGTGGTGTTAGTAGGTCTTTTTGGGCTTCTATGTGTTGGTTTTGCAGTATCAGTTACGGAAAAATACAAATTGCAGAAGGAACGGGTACACGGTCTTGAGAGGCAGCTAGGTGCAGGGCGAAAAGAAGTTTTAAAAATCCCTGAATTAATGGAAAATTTAAGCAAGACAGAAGCCGCAAAGAAAGAAGTAGACGACAAATTTACTGCATGCGCTTCGGAAAAGGATAGTTTAGCAGCAAAGACTGCTGAATTGCAGAAGGAAGTGGATACCTTCGGAGTCGTCAAGGCGGCAGTAGGCGTTCAGATTGGTGGTTTACAAAATACGATCCAGGAACAGCAGAATAAGCTCACCACACTCGAGAGCGAGAGAAACAAAATAGCAGGACAAATCGCTTCTATTGAGGATGCGGGCAAGAAGGTTGCCGAAAAATTTGAATTGCAAATTGCCGATATGAAGAGAGGTCATGAAGAGGCAAAAAACCAGGTTGTTTATTATTCAGAGGCAAAGAAGATTGCTGATCAGGAACTTGCTGAAAAGCAAAAGGTTATTACCGATCTCAAAAAAGCAAAGGAGGCTTTAGAGGCGGAATTAGCAAAGATCAAAGGGGGGCAAGGTCAGGCTACGCCAGACTTCTCAGCGGCGCCTAGCAGCAGTAGTACAGTAACTGTGTCACAACGGAAATGGGATTTGGGTCCTGCTACAGACGAATTGGATAAAACCTTTGCCTTGTTACGCGAAAGGGTTACATCGCCCACAATGTCCCTTGCCGAGGTGAGTGTATTACTCTCCAGGGCAGAAAAGGCATTAAAAAATTTAAAATAAAAACGCGATTAATACCTCACATTTTATTTCCATAAACAAATCAAAGGGGAAGGTGTATATCTTTCCCCTTTTTTGTTGGCAGAATTAAACAGGGTTTAGAATTTCATGTTAAGAACAATTCGATTGCAGTTCACAGTTTTGTAATATTATTGTATCGCGCTAGGACTTTATATCCAACAAAACCAGTATTGACAGAGCAAGACCTTCTGAGAAAAAAATTATGCTGTGGTCTATCATGGGAACGATTGCCGCAATTTGCACAACTGTAGGATTTATACCACAAATCGTCCGTGGCGTAAAAACGAGGGAACTAAAAGATGTTTCGCCGATGATGCTGACTCTTTTATTGATAGGAGGCAGCCTATGGTTGGTCTATGGAATTCATTTAAAAAACCCTATTATTGCGTTAGCAAATGGGTTTACCCTCTCGTTTGTCATTGCTCTTCTTTTGTTGCGTATTTTGTTTAAAAGAACCAATGCAAAAACATAGCACAAACCTTGTATTGGTGACTGTACGAGAGCCACACAGCGCAGACATTTACTGGAATAAACCCTCAGAGGTACTGGGTATTGGGGTATGCTAGACGACGCAGGGACTATTACTTGTTAGTGTAAATAAGGTAATTTCTGGCCGTGCAAAAAATCTCACCGGAAAACCAGAGACTCCAATGCCTTTGTTTACATACATAATGGTCTTTCCTTCACGAAATAGTCCTGCCGCATAGCGAGACCCGAACTTAGAGCACGTAACTGGAGGACCAAAAAATGGCAAACTTATTTGCCCACCGTGGGTATGACCTGCCATCACAAAATCTACGTCTGTCTGCTTAATCGTTTCGATGGCATCAGGTGTGTGTGATAGTAAAATTTTAGGTTTACCATCTGTTCCCCTCAGAGTTTTAACTAAATCCATCCTCCCCTTATACAAGTCATCCACGCCCGCAATAAAAAGATAATCCTTTCCCCTGTAAAGAGGGACATGTTCATTGATTAACAGATTGATACCTGCTTTACGTAATGCATCAGAAGTATCTTCCTTCATATCGTGGTTTCCTAGCACAGCAAAAATGCCTTCTTTTGCCTTTAGTTCAGTCAATTCTTCGGTAACCGGCAAGAGAAATGCGTTAGAACCATAGATATAGTCCCCTGTCAATGCAATGACGTCAGGAGATAGCATATTCACCTTCCGAATACATTTTCGGACAAATTCTCTGGGAGCATATTTGCAATGATGAATATCTGAAAGCTGGACGATCGTCATCCCTTCGAAGCGTCTTGGCAGGGCACGAAGCTTTATAGTAACGTTATTTATTTCAATCCAGCGGGGTTCGAATATTCGGCTATAACTACCAACAGATATAGCCCCTATTCCACATACAAAAGCGCTCTGTATGAACTTACGTCTCGAAATCATTCTTCATCACCGTATTAGAGCATATCCTCCTATATTTAAGAACCATCATCGTTTGAGACCACACGGAGATACGCAATCGTCGCAGATACCTTCTTCCCACTCTTCGCTCACGAATTCTGTCCACTCCTCAGGAGTATTTCTGCAAGATAGGCATATTCCAAGATCGCAAAGCCCGTTGGCTGTATTGTTCGAATCATTTATTGCTGCGCCACAACATGCACATTGCCATGTAATCATGTCGCTGCTTATATGACCGCCGACATCACACATCGTATGCTCCTTTTGCCTTTAAAATATTACTTTTTCTTTCCGCTTTCATCCACATAATATTGCAAAACATCCGTCTCAGTAATCAAACCAATTAATTTATTTTTATCTTTCACGATAGGCAAACATCCAACCTTCTTATCGATCATAATCTGGGCAGCTTCCTCGATCGTTGTATCTGGCGTAGTAGTTATTACATTTTTTGCCATTACCTCAGAGACCTTAATAGAGTCAAGAAATTCTTTATTTTCCTTCCAGTTTGTAAGAAGGGAAGTCAGTGACGCCCGATAGAGATCTCTCTGCGTCAAAATGCCTACAATATTTTCCCCTTTCACAACAGGCAAATGCCGTATCCTCCCTAAATACATGATGTCATTAGCAAAACCGAGTTTTGAGTCAGCATTCAATGTTACAAGCTGCGTTTTCATTATTTCTTTTACTAGCATCTTCCTTCTCCATTTCTATAGCATTTTTAAGCCTCGTTTCCCATTCAGAACCATAATGATGTTGAAGATTGTCTTGTATTTTTTCCTCCCATCTATGATACGCCTGCTGTATCGCGGTAATCGGCTGATGTTTTTCAGACAGATAAAGGATATTTTCCGTCTGTTTTGGTATCGGAATTAAAATATAGTCTAATTCATTTTTCCCTATACATAACGTTACAAGGTGAACATCCTTAGCCTTTAATATTTTTTCTCGCGCAACTGTGATCTCCTCGTTAACAAATATATTTCTGATCGTTTCTGAGCTGTCGCGAATTACGTAAAAGGCTTGCCATTCCCTTTTGTATACGAGTTTTTTATACGCGCTGGGAGCAGTATATTCATTAAATATACACGGGCCACTGATCTTCTGATGCAAAGACTCTCCTGCTTTATCCGGATATTCCATACATTGATTGGGACGAGATTTATAAATACTACAGCGCAAATCCATTTTCAGGCTGAAATTGAAAGAATTTTGAGAGATTATAAAATCCAAAAACTTGCACGAATCGTACAATTCGTTTTTGTACCCATCACTGGTCACCAATAACTTAACACAATTCGATCCCGTTCCACTTTTCCACAGAGACCTAAAAAACCCTATATGCCTGTTGTTCGAGGGAATAACACAAGTAAAGCAGCACATCCCATCAGAACATTCGCTTTCTGTAAAAGTCATACTACAGCTATTTTTATTCATAATTCTAAATGCGAGTTACTTTTTCTTCGATCAATTGGCAAACCGTTTTATAAGCCTGGCTGGATTCGTCATAATTAGGTATCCTTTTAATAATAGTTCTTGCACTTTCTTGAAGGCCATTTGGACTGATATTACCGTTAATATTGGTAATCAAAATTCTACCGAGTTCTTTTGAATACGCGCCAACAAAGTCATACACTCCGCCAATAATTGTCAACTTATTTTCTTTTACCAAATCACCGTAATATTTTAATGTCTTTTCTATCTGATAATCAACGTTGATCTGACTCAGATAGGCAAGCCCCTTCTTTTCATCTCCAAATTTACTTAGCTGCGGTATTCCTCTCTCGATAGGAATAGTCAAGGGAAGCATCTCGCCTTTTACTTCACGACTAATTGTTGAATAATCAGCATTGATGAGCTTGTCGAAAGACTTTGACATGGCAACAATTTCTTTCGACTGTGTTATGCAGGCATGTGTGGCAAACTTTACTGCACCACAATCTGTATGTCCAAGGACAAGCATCACGGGAGTATGCAGGACAAGAATCGAATATTCAACGGTGCCTCTGTTGATGGCCACTTGATTCCCAGCATTCCGGATAATAAATATCTTGTTAAAGATATCTATCCCCAAGATATTCCCTTGGACCCGAGAATCGGCGCATGTAAGCAGGGTAATATATGGGTTTTGCTGTGTTGCGTATGCAAGGAACTTCGTCGATTCGGTACTTTTTACAAATGCCTCATTATGTACCAGTAAGTGCCGAAAAATATTCCCAACCTCCATATCCCCCCTCCTTAACGAAATTAAACTTTTTATATATATTAAAGTTGATGCTACAAACCTATCATAGTAAGGAATATAAAATTCCCTTCCTGATTCAAAGCTTAGATGAATCTACGAATTTTAATATATATTTTTGCTTAATTCGCTATGTGATTTCGAAATACTTTTTATGCTCCCATTCGGTCACCTGTATTCTATATTCATCCCATTCGGCCATTTTTGAATGTATATACACATGGTAAGTGTGTGAACCCAATGTCTTTTCCATCAATTTGTTTTTCTTTAATTCTTCAATCGCCTCGCCCAGAGAACCTGGCAAAGTAGCGATATTTCTGTACGCTAACTCATCCTTGTTAAACTCATAAACATTTTCTTCTACAGGATTAGGGGGCGTAATGCCTCTTCGAATTCCATCAAGCCCTGCTTCTAACATGACAGCTAGAGCGAGATACGGGTTATTGCTTGGATCTGGACACCGCAATTCCGCCCTTGTTGCCTGTTCCCTGCCAGGAGAGTATCTTGGAATGCGTATTAAAGCAGACCTATTCTTTTGCCCCCAGCAGATATAAACAGGCGCCTCATATCCAGGCACCAATCTCTTATAGGAATTCACTGTTGGAGATAAGATGGCGCTCATCGCCCGTACATGATCAAGTTGCCCCGCAACAAATTGTCGTGCCACCTTACTAAGTTTATATTCATCTTTTTCATCGAAGAAGATATTCTTTCGTGTTTTGATATCAAAAAAACTTTGATGGCAATGCATTCCACTGCCGCATACGCCAAAAATAGGCTTCGGCATAAAAGTACCGTACAGATCGTGTTTATGCGCAATAGACTTTACCACCTGTTTAAAGGTTAATGCATTCTCTGCTGTTTTTAATGCCTCGGCATATTTAAAATCAATCTCATGCTGCCCTGGGGCCACTTCGTGGTGACTCATCTCAACATTAAGCCCCATTTTTTCTAATGCAAAAATAATGTCCCTTCTCACATCTCCAGCAAGATCTCTCGGTGAAAAATCAAAATAACTCCCCACATCGTGCGGAGTGGGTTCCACCTGCCCATTGTTCTTAGGTTTGAACAAGAAGAATTCCAACTCAGGCCCCACATTATACTCAAAACCCATCGACTGGGCATTTTTAATTGCCCTTTTCAAGATATATCGAGGGTCTCCCTCAAAAGGTGAACCATCAGGCATATATACGTCGCAAAATAGCCTGGCAGTCGCCTCCTCCGTCTCCCAAGGAAGTAATGTATACGTGTTTGTATCGGGCTTTAAAAACATATCACTTTCACAAATTCTGGTAAAACCTTCAATTGACGAACCATCAAACCATACCCCCTTTTCTATGGATTCTGGAAATTTTTCTACAGGAATGGTAACGGCCTTAATATTTCCGCTGATATCCGTAAATTGTAACTGAACAAGCCTTACATTGTCCTCTTTTGCCCGATTAATAATTGCCAAATCTATATGCTCAGTGGTCATGTAAATTTCACCTTCAATTTAAGTGTTTTATAAACTTTTAAGATATTTTAGCTGTATAAATTAAGGTGCTAATTCTAATAACATTAATACAAAAAAACAAGTAATTTATAATCAACTTAACGCGTGGTTCATCCTTGACACAATAAACACAGCATGCTAAACTTCAATTCAACTTGCAAATTCTAATATTAAAAAACTTTCCGTTCGGTTGTATTAGAGCCAGAAGTAGCGTGCTAAAATAATCAACATTTGCCTTTATCGAGAACAAATATTCATGGGAAAGGTTGTTGCCGTCTGTATAAGTGAAAAGAAAGGCACCCAAAAACGGGACGTTGGTATGTGTAAGTTGATTGAAAATTTCGGGTTAGAAGGAGACGCCCATGCCGGAAAATGGCATCGTCAAGTCAGCTTACTGGCAAGAGAAAGCGCTGATATTATGCGTAAAAAGGGGGTAAATATCAAAGACGGCGATTTCGGGGAAAATATAGTAACAGAAGGCATCGAACTAAAATCGCTTCCCATAGGAACCATCTTAAAAATTGATAAGAATATAATTATGCGAGTAACTCAAATTGGCAAAGTGTGTCACGACCGATGTGCTATTTATTATACGGCCGGCGATTGTATTATGCCACGAGAGGGCATTTTTGCTGAAATCCTTACCGGCGGCACCATTAAAGCGGGAGACGAAATTACGATACTCGAAAAGGATGCGGCGCTACAGGTATGATCCGAGCAGCCATCTTAACGTTAAGCGACAAGGGTTCCAGGGGGGAGCGAGAGGATAAGAGCGGCGAGGTTATCCGAAATATGCTTAAGGAGATAGATGCCTCCATCACAGATTACGAGGTAATCCCCGACGAGAAGGAACTGATTATAAAGAAACTCTTTGAATTTACCAAAAAAGCCGACCTCATTGTCACTACGGGTGGTACGGGTGTAGGTTCCAGAGATGTTACTCCTGAGGCAACGCGGGCAGTTATAGAAAAGGAATTGCCGGGCTTTTCTGAAGCTATGCGAATGGAAGGTCTTAAGCATACTCCCAGGGCTATGGGCTCAAGGGCTGTCGCCGGGATTTACAAACAAACGCTTATTATCAATCTCCCCGGTAGTCCAAAGGGCGTTGCTGAAAATCTGGCCGTTGTGCTACCTGTCATTCCACATACCATAGGTCTCATCAAAGGCAGTGTCTCTGATTGTGCAAAAGACCGTGAAAACCACGCATAATCAAAAATATACCTCCTTAAATATTGTTTGACTTATCAAAAAATTTTGATTAAAGTATCCAACGTTTATTCCATCTGCAAATAAGTACTTTATTAAGGTGGAAAGATTGGAAATATTTTGGGTAATTTTGCAGTAAAAACAGAAGGACTTACAAAGGTTTACAAGGATTTCTGGAGACGCAAAAGCACCACAGCCCTAACAAACCTTAATCTAACGATTGAACGTGGCGAGATATTTGGATTACTTGGTCCGAATGGTTCGGGCAAGACAACCACAGTAAAATTATTACTTGGCCTTTTATTCCCCACCAGTGGCAAATCCTGGCTGTTGGGATATCCTTCAAATGATTTAAAGATTAAAAGTAAAATAGGTTTTTTACCTGAGGAATCCTATTTATATAAATTCCTCAATGCAGAAGAAATTCTGGATTTCTATGCAAAGCTCTTTGACATTCCGAAAGAAGAAAGAAAAAACCGTATTGAGAAGCTGATTGGTGATGTGGGATTACATCCATATCGCAAACGGCCGCTAAGCCAATATTCAAAAGGAATGCTACGGAGAATTGGACTGGCGCAAGCCCTTATAAATGAGCCGGAGTTGGTTATATTGGATGAACCTACCAGTGGCTTAGATCCTATTGGCTGTCGCGAAATTAAGGACCTCATCCTGAACTTTAAAAAACAGGAGAAGACCGTTGTCCTCTGCTCGCATCTTTTGGCTGATGT
>JAGWZR010000046.1 GCA_018968795.1 Planctomycetota bacterium
TATAAAATCAGCCAGAAAACCCCAAGCTTTTGAGCTTGGGGATGAATGGCTGCCCGGAGCGAAGCGGAGGCCATTCATGGGTTTTTACCTGAAGCCCCAGCCTTTAGGCTGGGGAGTGGTTCACTCTTTTCTCTGTGCCCTCTGTGAACTCGGCGGCTGAACGGTACACAGAAATATGAAAAATCTAAAAAGACGAAAATTTGCTGACAAGGCCGCACACTGGACTATCACGTTTGGTGGAGCGGCCACAGTTTTTATTATACTTGTCTTTTTTGTATTTATCTTCTTAGAGGTTTATCCACTGCTGAAAGGCGCTAAGGTATTAAAGCAAAGTACCCATCCACTTAATGGCGAGGTAGTTTCTATCGGAGTAGATGAACAGCAAGAAATTGCCTACTCCGCTTATAAAGACGGCGATATAGAGTTTATTTCGTTGTCAAATGGTCATGCCTTTAAAAGACATCATATAACAGGACTTAACGACTCTGCCATAGCGTCAATTGATAACGATAATAATCACCTTGTCTTGGGTACTAATAACGGAAGCATTTTAAAGATTTCTATCGACTTTTCTGAGTCATTTGATAAGGGGGAGAGGACAGTTCTTCCTGAGATTTCTGAAGAGGAATCTGTGCTGATCGACGATGAGAAAAAAGGAATTGATTACATTACATCAAGGGGAGGCGACACTACAAAAGTTACTGTTGCTCATACAGAAGATGGTAGACTAATACTGAAATCCACAGAGACAAGAAGCACACTTTTTGGTGTGGAGGAAAGAAAAGAAACCAAGAAGGATATTACCAGCATCACAGCGCAGTATAGCTTAAACCAATTTATCCCCCCTAATTCTTCCCCTTCGCAAGAAGGGGGGGTAGGGAAACTTAAGCCCGGCACAACGCTTGCGATACATAACCCGACAAATTTGACAGAACAGAGAAATAAGTTAGAAATAACTTCTTTAGTGCTTGACCACTGTATGGAGAACCTTTACGTCGGAACATCCTCTGGTGAGATATTTCATATAAATATAAAGGATAAAGAAAATCCTTTTCTCCAGGAAAAGATCAAAGTATCTAATAAGACCGTAACGGCCTTATGTTTTTTGCTGGGAGACGTCTCGCTTATCGTTGGCGATGGCGGAGGCGGTGTAAACGTGTGGATGCAAGTAAGAGACGAGAAATCGTCTTCAGGATGGTTTCTTAAGAAGATACACACCTTGAAATCCCACAATGCCCCCGTGCTGGCCATCGCTCCATCGAAGAGGGATAAGGGCTTTGTGACGGCGGCGTCTAATGGAACAATTCATCTCAACCATGCAACTTCTGAACAAACACTTTTAAACCTTGAAACAAAATCTATCCCCACGGCTGTTACCTTTTCACCAAAGGCTGACGGTATTCTGATAGCTGATTCAAATAGCAAACTTGTTCAGTGGAACATTTCGAACCCGCATCCTGAAACTTCCCTAAAGACCTTATTTGGCCGAGCGTGGTACGAAGGTTATGAAAAACCTGAGTTTGTCTGGCAGTCTTCGGGAGGAACAGATGATTTCGAACCAAAGCTGTGTCTTATACCTTTAATCTTCGGCACCATTAAAGGCACTATTTATTCCATGATCATTGCCGTACCCATCGGTATCCTTGCCGCTCTTTATACATCTCAATTTCTTCACAAAACCTTAAAAACGATAAAGCCTCTTATTGAAATTATGGCGGCGCTTCCCAGCGTCATCCTCGGATTCCTTGCTGGATTGTGGCTGGCGCCGTTAGTGGAAAGGATATTTCCGGCACTAGTCATTATGCCTTTTTTAATCATCCTTTCCATTGCAACAGCTTTCTATCTCTGGAAGCTCCTGCCAACTCGGCTAAAGGGCAGGTATGGGTATGGAGTAGAAACCCTGTTTTTAATACCGTTCATCGTCGGGGCTGTGTATGCAGCAACTCAGCTTAATGTTATCTCCGAGTCACTTCTTTTCGGAGGAGATTATAGAGAATGGCTTTCGAATATTTTGGGTTTGAAATATGACCAGAGGAATGCCGCTGTTGTTGGCTTTACCATGGGATTTGCTGTGATACCGCTTATTTTTACCATATCCGAAGACGCCATGAGCAATGTTCCCCACAATCTTGTATCGGCTTCGCTGGCGCTTGGAGCAACTTCATGGCAGACAGCCATCAGGGTAGTGCTTCCTACAGCAAGCCCTGGCATTTTTTCGGCCGTCATGATTGGCTTTGGAAGGGCAGTTGGCGAGACTATGATTGTCCTTATGGCAACAGGCAATACCCCTATCATGGACTGGAATTTGTTTAACGGATTCAGGGCGCTTGCAGCAAACATAGCGGTTGAGATACCTGAGTCGCCCGTTGGAGGAACACTTTATCGAGTGCTCTTCATGGCAGCCCTGCTTCTTTTTATAACGACCTTTATCATCAATACCCTTGCGGAAATTGTAAGGCAAAAAATGAGGCGAAGGTACAGTAAACTATGAAAAGATTTTTCAGAACGGGAATCCCTTATATCTGGCTGACTGCCGGTATGCTAACAATCAGTCTCTTGATGATAGGCGGACTGATTGTACTCATCATGTTAAAGGGGCTTGGGGAATTCTGGCCTCACAAGACTGTTAAGTTTACACTTCAGAATGGTACCGTAGCATTAGGGGAAATTGCAAAAAAGGAGTCTGTCCCTCATAAAAAAGGCTCTTATCGAACGAAATTGAAGATCGGAAACAGGGATATCTACGGCATGGACTTCAAGTGGATAGACAATGCAGATATTGTGTCCGAGGAATATCCCACGAACGTCCTGACTTTTGAAAGGCGCGAGTGGGGCAATATGTACGGGTCTTTAGAAGGTCTAAAACAAGATGATCGCATTACATCGGTAGACCTTGAGAAAGTGCCGTCTTTGCTAGAAGAGAGCCAAACATCCTTTGCAAAAATACAGTATCTGGAGAAAAAGGAGATTGGCAATATCAATTATCGAATGGAAAAAAATCGTCTTGAGCTAAAACGACTTTCAAGATTACAACCGTCTGGGGAAGTTCAAAAGAAGATAGCGACCATCAAAGCCAATATGGACTTCCTTGAGCAGTCATACAAGGAAAAAGAAAATATCCTGACGGAGCTTTACAATAAGGCAAAAGCAAAAGAGGTTGTTGTGCTTCTTGCCGACGGCAGGGAAAAAATTATGCCTCTCTTTCAGATTATCAGAATCTATGCGCCAAATAAAATGGGAGTTTTCGCTAGAATAGGGTTTTACATATCAAAAATATGGGAGTTTGTGTCTGGTAACCCGAGGGAGGCCAATACAGAAGGCGGTATATTTCCGGCAATTTTTGGGACAGTTATGATGGTGATGATAATGAGTATTGCAGTTGTCCCCCTTGGCGTATTGACAGCAGTGTATCTTAGAGAATACGCCCGTGATAGTATTATTGCAAGGCTTGTGAGGATATCGGTCAGCAACCTTGCAGGTGTTCCCTCCATTGTCTTTGGCGTTTTTGGTCTCGGCTTCTTCATCTATTTCATTGGTGGAAATATCGATAGACTATTTTTCTCAGAAGCATTGCCAACCCCTACCTTTGGAACGGGGGGTATTCTGTGGGCGTCTCTCACCCTTGCGCTCCTGACCGTGCCAGTAGTAGTTGTAGCAACAGAAGAAGGGTTATCTTCTGTACCCATATCAATAAGAGAAGGCTCTTATGCGCTTGGCGCAACAAAGCTAGAAACTCTTTGGAAAGTGGTGCTTCCCCAGGCAACTCCTGGCATACTTACCGGCACAATTCTGGCTATGGCAAGGGCAGCTGGAGAAGTCGCGCCGCTCATGATTACTGGGGTTGTTAAGCTAGCCCCCTCCCTTCCGCTGGATGGTCACTTCCCTTATATACATTTGGAAAGAAAATTTATGCACCTAGGGTTTCATATCTACGATGTTGGATTTCAATCCCCCAATGTGGAAGCAGCCATCCCAATGGTCTATACCACAACCCTTGTTCTGCTCTTCACGGTGCTTATATTAAACCTTACTGCCATAGTGATGAGAAATAAACTGAAAAGAAAGTACAGTACGGCGTCGCTGTAGACGATCCGAAAAATTTTACTAAACATTCACGTTCCTTCTGCTCACAAGAGGAGATTAAGGTTCTCAGATGAACGAAGAAATAAAAGTTCCAGCCCCAATAGTTAATATTAGGGATCTTACCTTTTACTATGGCAAGACTAAGGCGCTGAAAGGGATAAATTTGGATATTTCAAAACAAATGATAACCTCTTTTATCGGGCCATCTGGTTGTGGAAAGTCCACATTAATAAGGTGTTTTAACCGTCTGAACGATCTTATAGAAGGTGCGAAGATTGAAGGAATCATCAACATAGATGGCCAGAACATTTATGCCCCTACAATTGATATTACAGAACTCAGAAGAAGGGTTGGCATGGTCTTTCAGAAGCCCAATCCCTTTCCAAAAACTATTTACGAGAATGTAGTATATGGCCCCCGCGTTCAGGGCATCAGTAAGAAAAATATTCTGGATGAGATTTGCGAAAGGGCGCTTAAAAAAGCCGCGCTCTGGGACGAAGTGAAAGATAGACTTCGTGTAAACGCCTTAGATCTTTCCGGTGGGCAGCAACAACGAATTTGTATTGCCAGAGCAATAGCTATGGAACCTGAGATTATACTCCTCGACGAACCATGCTCCGCCCTCGATCCCATTGCTACAGCCAAGATAGAGGACATGCTGGTCGAACTGAAAAAGGAGTACACGGTAATTATCGTCACGCACAATATGCAGCAAGCAGCTAGAATATCAGAATACACAGGTTTCTTCATGCTTGGAGAACTCGTGGAATACAACACTACAGCCGAGATATTCACAAACCCATACGAAAAACAGACGGAGGACTATATTACCGGAAGGTTTGGGTAATAGCTTAATGGATACACAAACAACACAAGTCACGATTGATTACATCTTTTATTTCTCTCTCCGCAACGGAGGGCAGAGAGAATAAAATATATTATCAGTATTCTAGAATATTTGATAGGGAGAAACTATGACAAGAGAAGTTTATCATAAGGCATTAAAGAATCTTCAGGATGAAGTGCTGAAGATGGGAGAGATGGTGGCAACTTCTATAAGAAAATCAGTGGAATCGCTTCAGAAGAGGGATCAAAAAATAGCCAAAGAGATCATAGCAAACGATATTTTTATCAACAGAAAACGGTTTGAAATTGAAGAAAAGTGTATGTCCCTCATCGCTACACAACAGCCCATGGCCATTGATCTGAGGACATTGGCTTCTATATTAAGCATAATAACAGACCTCGAACGTATGGGTGACCATGCCGAGGGAATTGCCAAAATAAATTTATTAATGGGCGACGAACCTCTCGTAAAGCCCCTGGTGGATATTCCCAGGATGGCTGATATTGGGCTATCCATGCTTGATAAATGCCTTAAGGCATTTATCGATAGGGATACAGAAACAGCAAAGCTTATTTGTAACGAAGACGACAAGGTGGATGCGCTTCATGACCAGATATATAGAGAACTCCTGCTCCTGATGATAGAGAATCCAAAGATAATCCCCGGCGCTACGTACCTCACCTGGGTATCACACAATTTAGAACGCATTGCAGACAGAGTAACCAATATTGCCGAAAGGATCGTATTCATGGTTACGGGCAAGATGGAAGAACTCAATGTGTCGAAATATTAATCACAAACAGGACTCAATCACTTTTTCCATTTTCTCATTATCCACTTCCTAATCTCCTCCATCAAGAAAAGAATAGGAGTAAAGGCAAAGAGAAAGCCCCACTCCCTTAATCCTATTGGCGCAAGACCAAATATCCTTTGCAAGAATGGAGTATAGATGAGGGCGGAAATAATTGCCAACTCCGATGCTATCCCCATGAGTACCAGTTTGTTGTTGAAGAAACCAATCTTGAAGACCGACTCTCTCCCAGTTTTACATGCAAAGACGTTCCCGATTTGCGTCGCTATTATTCCAGCAAGGGACATGGTGGTGGCTGTGAGATAAATAATTCCTGAGTCCTCCATTTCCCTCCCCAGTACCCAGCCATGTTGATAGTAAATAAAAAAGAATCCTGCCATGCAGGCGGCTGCTTCCATGGGTCCCAGAAAACAATAAGCCCTGAGGAGTAAGGACAGGTCTAAAAGTCTCTTGTTCCTCGGCCTTGGTGGTTTGTCCATGATACCAGGCTCTGGAGGCTCAGCTCCCAGTCCAAGGGCTGGAACCATGTCGGTCCCCAGGTCGACGGCTAATATCTGCATAACCGTTAAAGGAAGAGGTATCTTAAACAGTACAAATGCTATGAACGGCACTATCTCGGGAATATTACTGGCAAAGATATAGGTTGCAAATTTTTTTATATTCGCAAAGATTGCCCGCCCTTCTTCTATAGCAGCAACAATGGAAGCGAAGTTATCATCAGTCAGAATCATAGCCGCCGCCTCTTTAGCCACATCTGAACCCCTAATTCCCATAGCGACCCCTATGTCTGCCTTTTTAAGCGCCGGAGCGTCATTCACGCCGTCGCCAGTAACTGCCACGATCTCATTCATATCCTTAAAGGCTGTAACTATCCTCATCTTGTGTTCCGGCGACACCCTGGCAAATATTACCTCTTCCTCTCTTAATAACCTCTCGAGGGTTTCATCATTCATCTCGGCAAGTTCAGGACCTGTTACAACCTTTGGATTTTCGGTCTTTGCAAGTCTTATCTTTTTAGCTATCGAAAGCGCCGTAAGTCCGTAGTCCCCTGTAATCATAACCACCCTTATCCCCGCTCTATGGCATAATTTTATTGCCTCCGGGACTTCTGGTCTTGGAGGATCCATCATTCCTACCAAACCCAAAAATATAAGGTCTTTTTCCGTATTCTCTGTGGTAAACCCTTCTGAAAAATCCAGTGGTCTGTATGCGATACCTAATACCCGTAAACCTTCTTTTGCCATGGAATCATTCTCTGACATGATAATTTCCCGTACGGAATCAGTTAAAGGTTCCTCCTTTCCATTTACAAATATGTTAGTGCAGAGGTTCAGGATTTCCACGGGAGCCCCCTTCACGTGGGCGATGGGTTTTCCGTCAAATAAATCAATAGAAGTCATTCTCTTCCTCACAGCCTCAAAGGGAAGCTGGCCAACCCTTGGCAGGGTCTTCTTCCTCGCCTCAATATCTACGCCCCCCTTGGCAGCCATGACAAGCAAGGCTGCTTCGGTAGGATCTCCAAGTATGTTCCATCTTCCCCCTTCAGTTTCACGAGAAAGTATGCCTGCATTATTACAAAGCACACACGTGTCAAAGAACAGGTACATTCCATTTTCCTTCATCTCTTCCATGGAAAGGCTTATCCCTCTGAAATAAAAATTACCCACCGGCTCATATCGTGCGCCGCTGACGTGTATAAGTTTTCCATTAACCCACACCTTTGTTACGCTGATCTCGTTGGTAGTAAGGGTACCCGTCTTATCCGTGCAGATCACCGTAGTGCAGCCAAGTGTCTCTACGGATGAAAGCCTCTTTATGATGGCATTTCTTCTGGCCATCCTCTGGACCGCCATAGCTAATGATAAAGACACCGTAGGAAGCAGTCCTTCCGGAACATTAGCCATAATAATACCGATGGCAAATAGAAACGCAGCGGAGACGCTGAGCTTTCCTATATAGGTGCCGAAGAAAAAGAAGACGACTCCCATTGCCACTGCAAGAATGGTAACTATCCTTGTGACCTTCTCTATCTCCCGCTGGAGTGGACTTTTCTCTTCCTTGAGTTCCTGAGTAAGGGACGCTATCCGACCAATCTCAGTATACATCCCGGTTGCAATTACTGACGCCTTGCCTGTCCCGGATGTCACGGTAGCGCCTGCAAACACAAGGTTGGGAAGCTCAGTCCATATAAATTCTTTTTCTTTTGTGACGGCCTCTGGTGTCTTGTAAATTGGCGTGGATTCACCGGTAAGGGCAGAGTTGTCAACCCTCATATTGAATGCCTCTATCAGCCTGGCATCAGCCGATATGTTGTCACCCTCTTGCAAAGTAATAATGTCGCCCGGAACAAGCTCCTCAACAGGAATCTCCTTCTCCTTACTATCCCTTAATACTCTAACCTTTCGTGGCAGCAACTTCTTTAGTGCCTCCAGCGCTCTTTCCGCCTTATATTCCTGCCAGAAACTGAAAAAGGCATTAATAAGTATCACTGCAAATATGGCCCACCCCAACTCAGGCATATCGGCCACAAAGGCGAGGGCGCCGCCACCCCACAGGAGAATTGCAAGTAAATTGTAAAGGTTTTCTGTGAATCTTAGCAAAAGGCTTTTTCTCTTTATCTCCCTGAGAACATTTGGGCCATAACTTTCAAGCCGTCTTTTTGCCTCATGCTCAGACAGCCCCGAAGGGTTTGTCCCAAGCTCCTCGTATATTTTATCTATAGGAAGGGGGGAAAAGACCTCTTTCCCGCCCTTTTCATGGTGGAGGAGGATGCTGAGTACGGCTTTTGCAGTTTTTGCACGACGAAGGGAATGATAAAGCTGTTTATCCGCAAATATTGCCGATGCCTTCGAAAGTATTTGGAGATGAAGCTCTGTCTCCTCCAAGGGCGTTAAAAAAAGGAAAAAGAGGTAGGTAAGGTGTCCATCCGTTGCATTGAAATCGACACCCCGTTGCGATATGGCAAGCAAAGCTACGGTCTTCTTGAGCCCATCAATCCTCGCATGGGGAAAGGTCATACCCTGTCCTGTAGTAACAATTGCCTCACGATCCATGAGGGCCATAAAGACACTATCCACATCTCTAATCCTCCCTGTTTTATGGAGTATCCCTACCATTTCCCTCAATGCGCCTCTCTTGTCTCTTGCTTTGAGGTTCGTGGTAATAACCTTGCTATCTAAAAGGTCGGAGAGCTTCATGGCATATTCCTACAATTAATCAATGTCAATTTTATTAACCTTAGACAAAGTGATTCTATAAGTGACTGGCTGATGAGTCAAACATAAATCAGCAAAATGGCAAACGGGCTATCCACGCTTTAATAAGGCTGTTTTCTTCTTTATTTCAATAGTGCGTAATAATCTCGTAATAGCGATCATGTTATCCATCTTTATTAAACTCCTCTAAATCAGGATTTTGTTTTATCCGTGCGCTTGACAATGCATGATAAGATTGTACAATAAACCTTTTCAATAATCGCTATAAGAAAACAGAAAAGATGTCCCCGCTGTTACACTCAAACATAGAGAAAAATTCTCAATTAAATGAAGATTTTATTATTTTCTATGCCAGATACAGTGCCTCAGTTCTCCGCAAAAACGTGGAAGGCCCCGAATCTGGCAATTTCCTCTATTGCAGGCAATATCCAGCCACACCATGAAGTAGCCTTAGCCGATCTTGTACTAAAAAGGGAAACGTTGCAATCTTCAATCAAAAAGATTATCGAAGACTATCAACCAGATGTAGTAGGATTGAGCGCTATGACCTTTCAGTTTGACACAGCCAGAAAGGTTGCGTCATTTATAAAAAGCCTGCGGAGCGATATCAAGACGGTCATCGGTGGTTACCACGCTACCCTTATGTACGAAGATATTGCCTCTTCCGATGAAGGCAAGCCTTTTGATTATATTATTCGCGGAGAGGGAGAGAAAACTTTTGGCGATATGCTGGATGCCCTCGAAGGAAAACAACGTTGGGAAAACATTTCAGGTCTGTCTTATCGATGTAATGGCAGTTTTTTGCATAATACCCAGCGACCATTGGAAAATTTAGATACCTTACAACTCCCGCGCCGAGATGCGCGCGTTTGGAAGGGTTATCTGTTTTCTGGAAAAAGACTGGATATGGTCGAGACCTCTCGCGGCTGTACGATGACATGCAATTTCTGCAGCATGAATCGTATGTATGGACGGACGTTCAGAACATACAGCTTTGAAAGGATCGTGCGCGACCTTGCAAACGCCAAAAAAAATGGCGCAAAGTACATAGCCTTTGCTGATGATAACATTACCTTGAACGTAAAACGGTTTGAATCCCTCTGCGATGCAATCGTAGCAGCCGGACACAATGACCTGCGGTACATAGTTCAAGCAAGTACCACGGGTATAGCATCGTCTCCAACATTGGTGCAGAAAATGGCCCGCGCCGGGATTCAAATTGTATTCCTTGGAATCGAGAACGTATCTGAGCGTAACTTGAAGATGATGAATAAAGGGAATATCTTAGAAAAGACAAAAAGGGCGATTGAGTACTTGCACAATAATAACATTCTGATTGTGGGCGGCATGATTATTGGCCATTCAGAAGACAAAGAAGAAGACATTGCGCAAAATTTTGAATTCTTTGACAGGGCAAACATCGACTTCTATGGTGAGCAGATCATTACCCCTTATCCCAAGACGGGTATGCGAGATATTTTGCTCAAGGAAGACCTCGTTACGAACATCTCTGACTACAGTAGGTACAACGGTTTTTGGGCAAATGTCAGAACAAAGTATCTTTCATCGGAAGACCTGCAATTTCTGCGTTGGAAATATAAGCGGCAGTATTCCACTTTTTTTAAGACAACCCCTGTATTTAAGGCTAATTTTGCGATGGTAAACCTTTTGCGGGCACTCATTTTGAGACCTTATTATCGTATTAAAAACATTATCACCTCAATTGGAAAGACAGAGCATGACCTCTTTGAAAGGGATATGAAAAGTCTCGCCGCGATGAACAAATTTTTTGCTACCGATAAATAAATCATGAACATCCTCCTCATGTCCATGCCAGATTGCGCCCCACATTTCAATGCACGACGATGGAAGCCGCCAAATCTCGCTATCTCATCTATTGCTGGCAATATCGAAGGTCACAACGTTTACATAGCCGACCTCATATTACGGAGAGA
>JAGWZR010000354.1 GCA_018968795.1 Planctomycetota bacterium
TCAGGGTTGCGAGAGCTTTTCTGGTCATGCATCCCATAAACACGTTTTGGTCTTCCCAATGAGGCAAACCCTTCCTTCTTCAGCATATGACAATCCTCGCATGTTTCCTTCTTTCCAGACATTTTGTATTCATCATTGGTAGAGCACGTCTTTTTAATCCTTGACCGTGGAAAGCCCCAGGAGTGGCAGGTGTAGCAGAATTCCGACCTTTGAAAAGATGGGTCATATTTAACAGGATGCGGCGCTTCCCCCTCTTTTATTTCCCGAGGTCCGTACAGGGTCTTATCCCTCAAGTGACAAACTACACACGTTACACCTTCCTTTATAAGCATTGTGTCAAATTCTTCATTCTTGATCGCAACAAAAGGTAGAGGACCCGTTTCCTTAAAGCCACGCAGGATTTTAGGCTTCTGTTCCAGCATGGGAAAATGGCAATTGGAGCAGAAGGGTGGATTATTCCTTACCGTCCAGCATGCCTGAAAGACGGGGCTTGTCGATGATTTACTATGCATAGATTCCCGCCACTGGTCATAAATTTCCTGGTGACAATCTTTACATGAGTCGGCGCTATGTAAAGGAATATTTTGGGGTAAGTCTAATCGAGGCATATAATTTGAGGGGCCAATAAAAGTGACACCCGCATCATTACTCCATAAAACATGGGATGCGATAATACTAACTGTTAAGACCAGAATTATTTTAAATGTATTCATGTCTACTCCTAAAACTCAATTTTCAAACCGAAGCTGGTAAGAAAGGCATCATAATCACCCAAGAGTAGTGGCTCTGCTCTGTCGTTCTGTACAAGATACCTTGAATTAATAAAGAACGACACAACCGTATCCGGCGATCGTAAATACTTATAATCGATTCCCATAAACGGTGCAGATTGAAAGAAATCTGCATTCTTTGATTCAGAGAAAAACTTACCATCAACCGCTAAGAAGGTGTTTCCCACATTGAAATACATCTTAGACCTGAGCCGATAAAGCATCGGATAACCATACGTCAGGGAAACGGCATTTACATCAAAATCCATATTATTGGCGTCATCCGTTTTGCGGCTGTATTGATACCGCGAATATCCCAAGGTGACCTTATGATTGTACGGCAAATCAGAGGAAACACCTATTCCTCCGTGGGAAATGTTCCCCTTTTTTCCAGTTCCCTCCACCGTTCTGATACCAAAGAAAGGCTCTATAAAACCAGGTTTTTGAACGTTGCCTTTCATGGAACTCTCTATCTGCCGTAAATAATCAAGGTCTGCAAAAAGCCTTGTAAAAGAGAGGATTCCAGGAAATGGGTAGTCAAGGTGAAGTCGTACCTCCGCTCTATTTTGTGGATACTTCTTTGCATCATGGAGTTGCCAACTATCCGCATAAGTTGTGAAGTAGGGAAGTTCATAAAAGAGACCGGGAGATTGGACATCACTGGGTCTTTTCGCCTTTATCACAAACGGATCATACTTCGGTTCAACCCATATGCCTTCCAGGTTAAAACTCACCCTCCCGACGGTACCACTGATACCTGTATTAAACAGATTCCCATTAACATCAATTCCATCACCTCCGGTAGGCTGATAAATACTATGGGCATAGGCAGCCCACGCCTTATAGGTTGGCAGAAAATTGTAAGAGTAATCAGCCCCAAGAACAAACTCGTCCTGCTTCCCTACTTTATTGTAAGGAGACTCCCACCGTACAGGATTACCATCCACCGTACCCTGCAATGGTGAATTTATTTCTGATGTCGAAGCGCCTCTATTAAACGGACTCATAAAGTTGAAACCAAATTTCATGTCTTCATATTCCCTCCCAAGATAGAATCCACCTAACCAACTGGTAGCAGATGAATCTTCGGGTAATTCTGCAAAATACATCTCGTACAAGGTTGATGGTATAAAGAAGGGGTTATAAAACCGCCTGACAACATTAACTCCATAAAATGGTAAATAGTCGGGTCCGTAAAAGGTTGGATTGGGTTCGCCTTTAAGCACATAGTCGCCCACGTGGAACGGGGTAAAGGCACCCAATGCCATAGTAGTGTCTAAGGGTTGGTAACGAGCCCA
>JAGWZR010000355.1 GCA_018968795.1 Planctomycetota bacterium
TGTAAGGTATTTCGTTAATTACAAAGAGAGTTTACTATAACGAATAAAATTGATTATTGTCAATAAAATTCACATTGCAGGGTATATCTCCTGTCATTTAATTTTACTTGTAATGTTTTAAAAGGTCTGATAAGATTACACCGCAACCTTACAAAAGATATTTCAATCCAAAATTCGGTAGAAATATATGGTAAGCTTTAAACAAAGAGATATCATTTCTATCAGACATTTCAACAAAGAAGAATTGTTATACATCCTTGATTTAGCAAAGAAAATGGAGCAACTGGACAATACAGACATGCTCAAAGGCATGGTGCTTGGTTCATTATTCTTTGAACCTTCAACAAGGACGAGACTGAGCTTTGAGTCGGCCATGAAGCGATTGGGCGGCATGGTGATTGGCTTTGCAGAGCCAGGGGTCACATCAACAGCCAAGGGTGAATCATTAAGTGATTCTGTTAGAATTATAGAAGGGTACTGCGACATCATAATTTTGAGACATTATCTTGAAGGCTCTGCACAATTAGCCGCAGATGTTGTTAATATTCCTGTGATTAATGCAGGGGACGGTGCGAACCAACACCCTACGCAAACTTTTTTGGATCTTTACACAATCCAGAAAACAAAAGGGACATTAGAAGGGCTGACTATCGGATTTTTAGGCGACTTGAAATATGGCAGGACAGTACATTCTCTTGCTTACGCCCTTGCCTACTTTGGCGCTGAGATGCACTTTGTTTCACCTAACAGCCTGCGGATGCCTGAAGATTGCATTGATGAACTAAAAGACCGAAAGGTAAAGTGTCATGAAAACGAATCACTGGCTGGTATAAGTAAGAAGCTCGATGTACTCTATTGTACGAGGATACAGAAGGAGCGGTTTGCAGATCCCGTTGAATTTGAAAAGGTTCGCGGGACGTACAGGCTGAGTAAATCCGTGCTCGAAGAAATAGGGATTAAAAATGATTTAAAGATATTACATCCATTACCTCGCGTAGACGAGATGGACGAAAGTTTGGACACGACTGACTTTGCAGTGTACTTTAATCAGGCGCGCAATGGTGTGCCGGTAAGAAAGGCCATATTGGCATCCGTTTTGGGGAAGGAATGAAACATTTAGACGTTTCCGCAATCAAAGATGGATCGGTAATTGATCACATAGAAAGTAAAAGCACCCTAAAGGTTGCCGATATCCTAAATATACAGAATGAGGAACAGGTCGTCCTTGTGGGTATGAATTTAACGAGTAAGTTTTTGGGTAAAAAGGGGATTATTAAAATTGGCGGAAAAATTATCGATCAAAAAGAAGTGAACAAAATTGCGCTTATTGCGCCTAATGCGTCCGTCAATATTATTAAAGATTATGAAGTTATTAAAAAATTCAAAGTTGCGGTTCCGGACATTATCGAAGGTATTGTTAAGTGTTTTAATCCAAATTGTATCAGCAATTATTATAATACACAGTCCAAACTACATGTAGTGAATAAAAATCCTATAAAATTACAATGCCACTACTGCGAACGTATTATGAATGCGAAAGATCTGGTGATTTAATTAGCTTAAAGAAAGAACTGGTGTCTGGGTGACGGTGGAGTAAAGTTTAGATTACTTTTTTAAGGTATTAGTTTTTTTGTTAACCTTTTTACTACCCGATTTTCATCCGCCCAAATACCCTTTGCTTGTATGCGTAAATATAAATTCACACCCGTGTCTATTTTTTCTATAAAGTAATATACTGTGTACCATCTTCCCCACGCCCTGTAAAGCATACCAAAGAAGAACATCGGCGCTGCGATCCATAGGAGCTTTAAACCGGGATCGTGACGATAACTTAACACCGTTCCTGCAGCGATATTCTTTACGGTAATTTTTGCACCCTTTGCGTCTTTTTCTACACAATCTTCAAAACGACCGAGGTCTTCTTTCAAAGATGATTTGTTGTTAGTAGCCACAGGCGTGTAATAGAGTCTAATAAACGGTTTAATCTCAAATGTAGTGCCATCTTCTTTATAAAAAGTGCCTTTTATAACCTCCCCTTTTTCAAAGATACCATCGATTCCT
>JAGWZR010000356.1 GCA_018968795.1 Planctomycetota bacterium
TTGCGAAAGAAAAATCTTTTCTATTAAACATTAATATCAATTTACAATCAACTGATTTTTTTGTCAGTCTTAAGGCTCAACAACTTCAACGCCTCTCGGTACGTCGAATATGAAGAGCTTATCGGACATACCCTTGTTAAGTTTAATGTTTTTCAGTTCGATAACGTTGACTACCTCGCCGTCGCTCTCGTAAAGTTCTATTCTGCTGGGCAGCCAGAATCCTTCTTCTGCCCACAATCGGATGTCCGAATACTGTGACTTTGGATTTTTGGGTGATAAATCCAGTATGTAAAATCGCTTTTTATCGTCTTCCTTCTTGTCTAACAAGGTAATTTTATAATCCATTTTTGCCTCGTTTACGGATTCCCCATAACCAAATTCAAAAAAACTCACACCCCGGGATGTTTGTTTGTTTTTGTCCATTTCGTATTTTTCTGCCTGCTTCTCTGCAGGATGGTATACCCATACGTATTTTCCATCCACGATATTTATTTCATTGCGGGGAGGATTAAATTTTAGATACAGCTTCTTGGGTTTTTTGTAGCTCATTTCTCCTTGTGAGATCTCTGTGGATTCAAGAAGGGTAATAGTGCGGGTATATACGATATCCGCCTTCAAGGTCTTAAATGCCTCGTTAGCCTTTTCCATTTCTAAGAGGACGTTGTCGAGGTCTTTCCACCCAGAAACTTCATTGGACAAAACTAATCCGCTGAAGAGAAAAATGCTTATCGCTAATAGCGGAAACAAAATCAATCGGCTTTTAAACACCATAACCTCCATGAAAAGTCTTTGTTGGTTCTTCAGGTTTTTCTGTGGACATACCAATCAGTTTCTCCTCCCTTGATAGACCGTGTCATAACCCTTTTCGGTCATTGCGAGCAACCGAAGGGAGCGTGACAATCTCTTGCAATGATAGCGCTTCAGATTGCTTCGCTGCCGCTCGCAATGACAATAAACCTGTAAATGTTTTAATGAAACGCTATGCTAGTTATTTACCGGGAATATTGCTCAAGTCTTAACACCCCCACCCTTCCCCGTTAAATTAGGTTGGGTTTTAAAAGACAAAACCCAACGACTTTTTTATTATTACACACCCCTTAATCCCCTCTTAATAGAGGGGAAAACGCAACAACCTCCCCTCTAGAAAGAGGGGCTGGGGGGGTGTGTTAACAGGATAACCAAAAGGTTTGAAATTCCTAAGCGTCAAGTTACGGCTTTTGCCCCGACTTTTTCAAAATGTTCAATGATATGGATGACCTCACGGATATTGCTTATTTCAAAATCGGGAATCACCTCGGTTTCCACGTACTCTTTATAACGCAGCAGGGCTGTTTTTGTTCCTGCCGCCTTGCCGCACATGATATCATACTTATAATCGCCGACCATCAGCAAATAGTCAGTGTGAATATTCATTTTTTTACTTAGCAAAAAGATTGGGTCTGGGGCAGGTTTTGGTTTTGTATCTTCACGGCTTGCAATGAATTCAAAATGCAGATTGTGTTTACGAAGGACGGTGTCTACCGATTTGCGGGAATTACGGGTTAAAAGGGCTCTCTTCAATTGCTTTTTTGAGACGAATTCGAGGATCTCCAAGACGCCTTCGTTGAGCTCTGAGTTCATTGCTGCCTGCGCCTCATAACGTTCAAGAATTTCTAGCGCCCTCCTACGCTCTTCGGGGCTTGACTTTTCTGCATAATCGATAATAAACCCAACCTTTGCGCCAATCTCCCTCTCGATGGCTGCAAAGTCCACATTGGGCTTCGTGAGTGTGCCGTCCATATCAAATATGATTCCGCGCAACATAACTTATCTCTCAAACAGACTCTTTATTTTGCATAGAGTTTTGTTGTAGCACATTGTCATTCTGAAAGGGTGAATTAATCGAAGTAATCCTCGGTATTGAAATTTCCAAAGCATCAAATATAACACAAATTTAAAAAGGATACAATATCGATTAGAGATTATTCTTTAAAATCAGCAAAAGTTGGTTTATTTTTGAATTGTTTTTTGAAAATCTTTCAAGTATCTTTTAGTAGTTTGCTGTGGGAAA
>JAGWZR010000357.1 GCA_018968795.1 Planctomycetota bacterium
TGGGGAAATGGGCGCTTAAGAAGGATGCCATGGGCTTTGGAGATGTGAAACTCATGTGCATGGTAGGCGGGTTTGTTGGCTGGAAATTGGCGGTAGCAGTCTTTTTTGTTGCGCCATTCTTTGGGCTCTTGATGGCTATTCCTGTATTAATATTTAAGAAAAGCCATCTGATTCCTTACGGGCCATTTTTGTCATTGGCCACCCTGGTATGCATTCTCATGCAGGATTTTTTTTTAGAACGTATCAATTTATATATTCAGTTTTTTGCTGTTTTGTTTACATGGTCACCTACCTTATAATAATATTGATTGTAAAAAACGAATTCTTACGGGCTTATTTTCTTTACCTTGAAAGGAGGGAAAGGGCAATATGTTTGAAAGACGCGGCATAGTTCGCAGTTTTTGTCTGATTGGGATGTTGGGAATGTTGGCTGTAGGTACGGGTTGTGCTGAACTTAAGAAACTGAGGCAGGAAAATCAGCAGTTGAGTGAAAATCTCACAAACCTGCAGCAAGAGAATGCGGATTTATCCTCGAAGGCGAGCCGGTATGAGAGTGAACTGAATCGCCTTGAGAACTCGAGGAAGGCGCTCGAGGCTAAATTGAAGGGTACGGGAGCAACGGTAAGGATAAAGAATGGCGCAGTTTCTGTATTACTACCAGGAGCCATATTGTTTGATTCAGGACAAACGACGTTGCGTCCTCAATCAAAGGCGGTTCTCAAGAAAATTGCTGGTATCCTTAAGTCCGAGGCCGCTAATGAAGTAGTCAGGATTGAAGGACATACGGATAACGACCCCATTAGCAAGCAGAAAGATAAATACAAATCAAACTGGGAATTGTCTGCTGCAAGGGCTGCAGCCGTTCTTCATTATATGGTAGAAGAATGCAGCGTTTCTCCCACAAGGGTTTATATTGCCGGATTCGGGCAATACCAGCCTATGGCGGACAACAAATCAAAAACGGGTAAGGCGAAAAACCGACGCGTGGAGTTTGTAATAGTGCCAAAGGGCGGCGGATAGATTTAAGTATGATTGTAATTGTGGATTATGGGATGGGTAACCTCCGCAGTGTTGAGAAAGGTTTTGAACGTTTCGGATTTGATGTGAAGGTTACCGATCATCCCAGGGAAGTCGAAAATGCAGACAAACTTGTACTTCCTGGTGTAGGAGCTTTCCAAGACGCCATGGAGGGTCTGCGGCAACGGGGATTAATAGAACCGCTTAAAGAGTGGATTCAATCGGGGAAACCATTCCTGGGAATATGTCTTGGGTTGCAGTTGCTGTTTTCTAAAAGCTACGAAGACGGGGAGCATACAGGTTTGGGTATTATTCCCGGCGCGGTGGTTCGCTTTGAATTTTCTGAAAATGAAATAAATGGGAGATTGAAGATTCCACACATGGGTTGGAATCAGATCATTTTTCAAAAAAAGGATAACCCTATCCTGAAAAATGTGTCGCCCAACGCCTACATGTATTTTGTTCATTCCTATTATGTCTGTCCGGAGGATGAAAGTGTTATTGCCACCGAGACGGAGTATGGTGTGCGCTTTGCCTCTATGATATGGCACAAGAATATCTTTGCAACACAATTTCACCCTGAAAAAAGCCAGCAGTATGGGTTGTCGATAATCAAGAACTTTGGTAGTTTATAGCTATGTTTATCATACCAGCCATCGATTTGAAGGGTGGTAAATGCGTACGATTGACACAAGGTAGAAAGGACGCCGAGACAGTCTTTTCTGACAATCCTGTGGATGTGGCAGAATCATGGCAGGACCATGGAGCGGAATATCTGCATGTGGTTGATCTGGACGGGGCATTTGAAGGCACTCCAAAAAATCTAACGATTGTCGAACAAATTATCAGACACGTAAAAATTCCTATTGAATTTGGCGGCGGTTTGAGGACTACCAAGGACATCAAAAAGGTGCTCGATTTGGGTGTGGATCGCGCGATAGTAGGGACAAAGGCTATCGATTCCCCATCGTGGGTAAGCGAGCTTTGTGCAACATTTCCAGGTCGTGTTGCCGTGGGAATTGACG
>JAGWZR010000047.1 GCA_018968795.1 Planctomycetota bacterium
TGTAGCCAGTGCGCGTGCAATAAGTATGCGCTGCTTCTGGCCACCGGACAATTCGGAAAATAATTGCTTTTTCAACTCCAGCATCCCAACATCTTTTAGGCAGTGCTCTACCCATATACGATCTATTTTTGGGGTTGGACAAAATGGTTTTGCCTGTCCAAAGGTACCCATCAATACCACCTCTCCGGCGGTAAATGGATAAATCTCATCCAATGATTGACGCTGTGGTACATAGCCAAATCTTGGAAGAGAGCCGTTGCTATAAGCGATAGTACCATGAATAGGTGGAATAATCCGTAAAATGGTCTTAAACAGTGTAGTTTTACCAGAGCCATTTGGTCCAAACAGAACTGTGAATTCTCCTGCTTTTAGAGAAAAACTAATGTCGTTGAGGATAGGATGCCCGCTATATCCGATAGCAACGTCTTTTAATGTGATACAATCATCTGTCATCATAATAACTTCTGCTTAACTTTTCAGTGCTGAAATAATCTGTTTAACAATATAATCAAAAAGAGCTATATAGTCATTTGTTTCTTTTAAACCCCCTACCATTATTGGTATAATAACGACCTTTGCCCCTGTCTGTGCTGCAACAAATTCAGGTATTTTACGTTCTCGAAACTCTTCAATAATGATGAGTTTCACCCCTTTATTT
The DNA here is from genome assembly GCA_018968795.1 of Planctomycetota bacterium. Taxonomy (GTDB): domain Bacteria; phylum Planctomycetota; class Brocadiia; order Brocadiales; family Brocadiaceae; genus REEB58. The sequence goes on from JAGWZR010000047.1 coordinate 659, forward strand.
TTCATCATGGGAACAAGGGTATTGATGTGAGTGGGAGAAGGCGGAATGCCCGGCTTTGGCTCAAGCTCTCCTACTACATCCAAATTGAACCGTTCTGCAAAATAAGGAAATGTCTTATGATAGGTGACAACTTTTGTCCCACGAAACGGTTCCATTGCCTTTTGCCATTCAGATAACTTTTGGTCCAGTCTCTTCGTAAAAATTTTTAAGTTTTCCTTATAATAATCACAATTTGCTAAATCGATTTGACACAATCGATCGCAGATATGACTTGCAACGATCTCTCCATTTAACGGGTCCAGCATAAAATGAGGATTTCCAAAGGGGTGAACATCTCCCATGGCGCGGTCGAGTGAAGTAGGCACTTCTAATACCTGAATTCCTGTAGAAGCAACAATGAGGTGTCCATGGTTTCCTGGAAGTATCTTTTGGTTCCTTGCACTGGCAACTAAGGGTGGCAACCAGCCAATTTCCAACTGGAGTCCACCTTCGATAAGCATGTCTGCTTTGTTGAGTTTAACAATAAAACTAGGCTTAGCATCCACAAAGTGTGGGTCTTCCGTAGGTTTTGCAATATTAATTACCTCAACGTTATCCCTTCCGATTTCCTTGGCCAGAGCGCCTAGTTCAGATGTTGTTGCAACAATGTTTAATTTTGCATACGCGACGGATGTCCAGCCTATGGCAAATAAGAAACAAAGATATACGAAAGATTTTATTTTCATTTTCATGATACACTCCTTATGGACGCAGGTAAACACGGATTACCGAAATTTTAAAAGCTAAAGGATACAATTATTATCGTTCGATTGAGTGCTCACGACGGAGCCTGTGTGTATCTACGGGAATCCATGTTCCGATTAATTTAACTAAAATTTATGTGCTGCATGCGCTCCGAGTAGAAATTCGAACTGAAGAAACACAGAATGCTCTGTACTGGCATTTCCCAGAATATCATCATAATTATACTGCAGACGGATTTTTGAAAATTCTGACGGATAAAATGTAAGGTTGGGGGAAAGCCGCCAACGTTCAAATCCTAGTGGGTCTGTGGCATGCTTTTCTCCATCTACAAAATCGCCCCGGAATCCAGCTACCCAACGGGTTTTAAAACCCCAGGCAATCTGAGAATAGGCTCCCCAGTTATTCATTGTTTCGTCTGGTAGCGCAGAACTTGAGCCAGCCTCGAAGCGTCTGGCCATGACCTCTGTTTGCCATGTTACAAAGGGGAATCCTCCCGATGCATATCGGGATTTCCACTTCCAGAACATGTCTAAACCATAAATTTGTGTGTTTTTGTCTGTTCCTGTTGAATTCGGTCCAAAGGCTGCCGACGAACCAAATAAGAGAGTTTGTTCTTCTGTTAAATCAAAAGAGGTTGCAATACGGGGGACATAAAGCATATCTTCCATGCTACGCACCCCTGGATCAGCACTGCTGGCATGCCCAAACCGTATACTGTTGTTATTCCTAAAGCTGAAGGCTGTGTTTCCCTGGCTGTTCTGTGCAGTGAGGAATAGTTCTGTATAATTATCAGTCGGGGCTAACCACGAGAGGCGTACGCCAGGGTTTCGTAATCCGTCAGGACCAAAAAATCTGCCGTTGATTAGCGGTTGGTCGGCAAAATCCCATGTATGCGGATGAGTTGGGTTTAATCTGCCAAATTCCGTAAAAAAGGTTCCCGCCTTTACCTGTAAGTTCAAAGGCAAGGACATCGTGGTTAGGTAAGCTTCTTCTATTTCAAGAGAAGACGCTCCATTCTTGTCGATCTGGAATACAAGGACGGATTGTCCCTTAAAATAGGGATCTATCGCCCCATCGAATACGGTTTCTAAATTTTGCACAGTAAATCCGCGTTGGTTAGGGTCGTGTCCGCCTGTTTCTATTTTATCCAAATCTTTAGCGGTGGAACCCGCAGCAGCGAATAACCCGTCGAAAGAAATATTCATATAATTCTTTCCCGCACTCCATAAGGCGAGGGGTTGTGTAGGAGACCATTTTTCTGATTCTGTACTACTCGGTTGGTTCGTTGATGCTGTACTTGTTGGCGGCGGTGTAAATTCTGTGTCTGTTTGAGTCGGCGAAGGGGAGGTTGTCGTTGCACTAGTTTGTGTTGGAATAGTGTTTTGTCCCTTGGTTTCATTAGTTGTACGGGCTTTCAAGTTGTTTGAATCTACCTTGACAGTGGCTATCTTGTTTTCTTGTAATTGTTTCTTTTCTTTTTCGAGGGCAGCGATCTTTTCTTGCATCTCCGTGAGCCTACTGTCAAAATTTTGTTTCATATTTTCGAGGAGGGTCTTCATACCCTGAAGTTGACCCACGATCTCATCGAATTCATCTTTCCTAATACGAATCTCTTTTGTGTTTTCGTCATCCTCTTCTGCGACATTTATCAGTTGGTAATCTTTTTTATCTATCGACTTTGCTTCGCTGTGTGCACAATATCCATGGGATACTAATAGTATGCACACGCTCAGCGTATAATTCAGCCGTCTCATACCATCCTCCTGTAAAAACCTGTTCGAATTTTGGTGTTTACTTTGGAATGCAGGAATAATTATCGTAAAAGCGTGAATTCGTAAAATCTGTGATTTAGCTTGCGTAGAACAGTGCAGCTAATGTGTTACGATTACAAATTACGCGTTGTCTGGAATTATATTAGCAGGAGAAAAACGGTGGTGGACGGATGGTGAATTTATGGATGGATAATAACGGAAAAACTGGATTGGAATAGCATACAAGACTATTGCATATACATGTGAAGTGTGTATCCAGCGACAGAAATTGTATCAAAGATGAAGGGGTTTTCAGCCATTGACATATTTGACATGTCTCCGAACTGTGTCGGTTGCTGTCCTTCAAAATTCCAATTTGTAAGTTGTCAGTATTACGAGACGCTAATTGTTGTGTGTGGTCACCGTGTGAGGAGTTAAAAATACTTTCGTGGAAACCCCCGATCGTCAAGCACAAAAGGAGATATGGAAGGAGAATAAAAGCAAACAGCTTTTTCTTTAAATAATTATTTCTGATGAAATATTTTAAAGGCATATTTGAGACCCATTTATTTTGCTAATAGCTGGCACTTTGGCTTCTATAAAAAGAATGCTAATATCTATTACTTTATAAATCAAGTAAAAAACTCTATTTTTATGCGAGATAACTCATACGATAATTTTTTTCCATCTTCCCCTTTTATACAGGATGTAGATAGCAATAGCACGGCAAATCCAATCCAATGCCGCCCCAAACCATACGCCGGCTAATCCCCAACCGAGTGTGATACCAAAAAGATAAGCCATCGGCACATGTAGACACAAAGTACCTACTATAGTGACGGTCATAGGGCTTATCGTATCACCCGCACCGCGCAAGCCGCCGGCGTAAACCATATACACAGCTAAGGCAGGTTGCTCGATGGAAGCAATCATCACGCAGGTCACTGCCAGTGAAAGTACGTGGGATTCTGGTTTAAATATCGTGGCCATTTGTTCAGGAAATACAAGGAAAACTAAGGCAAATAATCCCATTAAGATCAAGGCAAAGTAGCAACTGCGCTTCATGCTGAGTAATGCAAGGGGTACATTTTTTGCCCCAAGGCTTTGTCCTACTAACGTGGCAGTTGATATTGCCAGAGCGAATCCTGGCATGAAGGATATTGATTCTATCCGAATAGCAATCTGGTGCGCCGCCAGCGATACAGTGCCAAGAATAGCGACGATTTTGGTAAAAAATAGAAATCCCATTTGAGTTGCGACGGTGTCAATGGTAGCCGGAATAGAAATGCGAACGATTCTACGTATGGACTCGGCGTGTATTTGAAGTATTTGGCGAATATGAATGTGTAAAGCATATTTCCCCGAAAAGAGTTTTGTGCATAGGAGACCAGCACCAATGGTGTAAGCGATGGCCGTGGACCATGCAGATCCGAGAATGCCCAATTTGGGAAAGGGTCCAATGCCAAAGATTAATAGCCAATTGAGCAGGATATTGATACAATTAATAGCAAGTGTTATCTTCATTGGCGTTTTGGTATCGCCCGCCCCACGGAGAATTCCATTACAGGTAAGGATAGCGAGGCGAAATACCAAGAAACTTCCAACAATCTGAAGAAAACCTTTACTAATGTCCACAATTTTTGGCTCTGCACTCATCAGAACCAAAAACTCTTTTGAAAAAAATATTAAAAACGGTGTAATAATAATGCCCGTGAAGAGCGACATGGAGATTGCCTGTGCCCCAACTATCTGGGCATGATTTATCTCCTTTGCCCCGATATGCCTTGCAACAATACTGATCGTTCCGGCATTGAGGGAAGAGAAGATCATGGAGATAACAAAAAAGAGAGTGCCTGCTAAACCCACTGCGGCTATGGCATCTGTTCCTAACCGTCCTACCATGATCGTATCTGAGATAAAGACGCTCATATGCAGGACATTTTCAATAGCCGCGGGGATGCTCAGTTTAAGAATATTTTTGTTGAGATTTTTTTCTGTAAGATTAAGGAGATGCATAAAAATTATTGTTTACCCCGTAAGAATTAATCGGCTTTAATTATAGATTCAAAAGTGAAAAATCAAAATATAAAACGGTAAACATAAATTTATCATTGTACTATGCTGATTAAAACTCGCTCTTACCTGAGATTGTTTTAAGTTTGTGTCCCACGTAATGGCATTATAAAAAACTTATAAAGAAGATTCTCATAGTGGTTTCTTAAAATGTTTGAATGGATTCAAGATGTTTAAAGTAGTGACAAATTTGGATGACTTGATTAAGGTGTTTGCCATACGCGGCATAGTGTTTGTGGAAGAACAAAAAGTTCCCTATAAGATAGAACGTGATGAATATGATTTCACGGCGACACATATTTTGGGGGAAGATAATAGAGAACCCTTTGCATCTGGTCGTATACGCACTCAGGGGGAGTATGCAAAACTGGAACGTGTTGCGATAAGGAAATCATACCGCGGGAAGAAGTTGGGCCACAAGCTGACCGAATTTATGATATCGGTTGCAAAAAAGCAGGGTTTTAAAAAGTTTAAGGTACATGCTCAAGTATGTCTTGTTGACTTTTATCGTAAACACGGTTTTGAGGTTGTTGGTGATGTATTTAGAGAGGCTAATATTGATCACTACTTGATGATTCGTGATGATTCGGATAAGTAACCTTTGTTGTGAGACTTCATAGGACGGTGATCGCTTGTTTTGAAGCCGTTTAATTTAATAGATGCGGTATATTATAGTTGGGGAAACGGAGAAAAATAGAAAGAGGCGGAGATAAAGAATAGCGGTGTTTTTTGGCGCCCCTAGCAGGATTCAAACCTGCAACCTTTGGCTTCGGAGGCCAACGCTCTATTCAGTTGAGCTATAGGGGCTAATATTAATCTACTGCAATTTTACATTGAAGATAGAATTGAAATCAAGATTAAATATTTAATCATAGTGTTGGTTGTTTTAAGCCCCCTTTTTTAATTGACAAATCTACGTTGATTAAATATAATAGTTATATTTGATGATGCAAATATAATAATTTAGCAAACTTATGAAAATTAATTAATTGCACAACACCGACCATTTCATTAATGAAAATCGCTTCCCTGGATTTGAAGAGGCAGTATGAAAGCATTCGAGAGGAAGTAAATAACGCCGTTTTAGAGGTACTTGCCAGCCAGTCATTTATTTTAGGCCCTTTTGTTGAATCATTCGAGCAAAAAATAGCAAAATATTGTTCTGTTAGATATGCCATTGGAATATCATCAGGTACGGATGCAATATTGTTAGCCTTGATGGCGTGTGGCGTCAAAAATGGCGATGAAGTCATTACAACACCCTTTACTTTCTTTGCAACAGCAGGTTCGATTGTACGGTTGGGAGCAGTTCCTGTATTTGTAGATATAGACCCCGATACTTACAATATTGATGTGAATAAAATTGCACCTGCGGTAAACAAGAAGACAAAAGCAATACTGCCTGTCCATCTTTATGGACAATGTGCTGATATGGATGCTATCCTTGAAGTCGCGCGTGCCAATGGCCTCATGGTTGTTGAGGATGCTGCCCAGTCAATTGGCGCTGTTTACAAGGGGAAGAATGCAGGTAGTATGGGGGATATGGGGTGTTTTTCGTTTTATCCTACAAAAAATCTTGGCGGTTATGGTGATGGCGGACTTGTAACAACCAATAATGCTGAACTAGCGGAATTTATTAAAATCCTGAGGGTGCATGGATCAAAACCGAAATATTATCATTCGCACATTGGTGTTAATGGAAGGTTGGATGCCATCCAGGCCGCAGTCTTATCTGTAAAATTGAAATATTTGAATGAGTGGTCCGAGAAGCGCAGATTTATAGCATCATATTATCATGAACAGTTAAAGAGATTGCCTATTCGACTGCCTAAAATAGAATCTCATAATACCCATATATTCCATCAATATGTAATAGCAACGCCACGGAGAGATACGCTGATGGAGTACCTAAAGCAACAAGGAATAGAAACTGCTGTTTATTATCCGGTTCCCCTTCACTTGCAAAAGTGTTTTGATTATTTAGGATATAAGAGAACTGATTTACCGGAGTCAGAAGAGGCTTCAAATGAAACGCTAGCCCTGCCCATTTATCCTGAGATCACACAGAAAGAACAGGATTATGTAATTGGCCAAATAAAAAATTTCTTCTTAAGGAATAAATCATAAATTTTTTTGTATGAGAACAATAATACGACTATTTTTAGTTTCTATTTTGTTACTTATGTTGAATGTATGTGCTTATGCAGAAGGTTTACTATCCACGAAGGACATAATACAACGTCCTTTTTCACTATCAGCTAATCGAATTAAGACATGGAGGAAAGACGGAATTCGTGTGTTTCTCGCCGATAAAGATGTAAGAATATTTCAGGGACCTTTTCAGATTACTGCGGATACGGCTGTTTGTTGGTTTCATGAAGAAGGAGCTAAACAATATAAAGAAGCATCTGTGGAAGTGTATTGTGAAGGCAATATAACTATCCTGAAGGGAGAAAACTATGAGAAGTATGAACAGGTTTATTTGAGATTTGAGACGATGACTGGCATGGTATTTAGTCCTGACATACAGCCGATAGAAACTTTGGAGGAAGTGCAAAAAACCGAAGTTGTTTTGCGGGGTGAGGAAATTCGCGCAATGAGAAAAGAAGAATATTTATCCAACGAAATACCTCAAAAAGGTCTGGCGGCAGGAATTTCGCCAAAAGAAGAGGTAGTTGATATTGTTGCAGACAATATTGACACATGGGAAGAAGAAGACAAACGCATTGTTGTGGCACTAGGAAATGTGAAGATTAAAAAGGTGGATATGACTATAGATGCTGATAGCGTAATCTTGTGGTTTGACCAAAAGGAGTCGGGTGGCTCAAAGCATTCGAATATGCCTCTCAACGAAATTTACGCAGAGGGGAATGTAACAATGCGTCGGAAAGATGATATGCAAACTGCGGATAAGATATTTACCGAAGTAAAGGAAGATAAGGGAATTTTTATTAATAGCAAGATTGCAACGAAACCTATTAAAAAACATACAGATACAACAGATACTATTCTTGGGAAAAAAGCGCGTATCCAAGAAGGTAATGTTTCTGCTTTGGAGGGACTGCCCGCATACGTTAGTGCAGATGAGGTAAAACAGACAGGGAAAGGACAATACGAGTTTAAAAATGGAATAATAACAACTTGTGGATATGGGCATCCTCACTACCATTTTCAAGGTAAAAAGGTTAGGTTGGTTCAGAGGAACGGCCATAATATTGTATCTTCTAAGGGTAATTCGTTTTATGTAGGGGAATATCCCGTGGCTTATTTTCCATATATCTCTCTCGATCTGCAAGAAAAGGATTCTCTCTTAAAAGACTGGGAGATCGGAGGTTCTTCGCGTTTTGGTCAGTTTGTCAGAACTGATTGGGATTTATTTGCCGCCACAGGAGGGAAGCAAAAAGATTGGAGTTCCCTTACTTTGAAAGCCGATTATTTACAAAAAAGAGGACCGGCTACAGGATTTGATTTTAAGTATAAGGGGCAGGATGTGTTTGGCAAGCTTGACACATATTATTTAAATGATCATGGAAATTTTGATGTTAACAATGTTCCTATTACGGCTAAGGACCGTGGTACTGTCCTTTGGAGACACAGGCAAGAGTTACCTTACGATTGGCGTTTGGATATGGAGTATTCCCTTTTGAGTGACCCGAGGTTCCTCAGGGAATTTTTCCCCCTTGAATTTAAGGAAGCAAAAGACCACGAGACGGTTATGTATTTACGTAGAACGCATGACACTGCAGCAGAAACAATTTTACTCAACGGCCAATTAAATAATTTTGATACAACCGTAGATTCATTGAGAGAAAAGAGATATGCAGAACGTTTGCCCGAAGCGGCTTATCGAATCATTGGAGAGCCACTTTTGGATAATCGATTTATATACAGTTCGACATCTTCAGTTACCCATTTTAACAGCACTTTTGATCAGGTAAGTCAAACGGTTAAACCTCAACCAGTCACAAGAATTGATAGTGTAAATCGTGTGAGCGTGCCGTTTAAGCCGGGGTTTTTTAATATAAATCCGTTTGTAGAGGGTAGAGCTACCGGGTATACAGAAAGCATCGATACGTCAGGCTCTGTTGCTCAGGCAAATGGCCCTGCCACGGGACGTTTTATTGGTTCCATGGGATTTGATTGGAGTTCTACACATTGGAGGTCATATAGTGTTTATAATGATTCTTTAGATATAAATCGCTTACGCCATATCTTTGTTCCTGAGCTACGTTATATTTATAGTCCGGTTGTTACGAAAACACCGAGCGGGTTATATCAACACGATTCGATTGATGCATTGGATTCGTCTCAAGTTGTTGTTATGGGCGTAAAAAATAAATTGCAAACAAAACGAGGAGAAGCAGGCCATGAAAAGACGGTAGATTTTGTTGATTTTAATGCCGATTATTATGTGTTTCCTACGGAAAGAGGTCTTTTTAATGATGGTATAAACGGAATTATTATAAGGAGAGACAACTTTGTGAATTTAGATTTCAGATCACAACTTACAGATGTCGTTACCTTTGTTTCTGATAGGAATGAGTTTAATACCGCAAAGTATCAATTTGATGTGCTTACTGCTGGCCTTGAATTTTATAATCCTCCGAGCTGGCAATATTTCGCCGGTTACAGATTTATCAGAGATATCAGTTCTGCATTTATCTTAGGAACAGATTACATGATTAGTGAAAAGTGGACTGTGCGAGCGGAAGAAATGTATGATCTAAAATCTTTGGTGGTAATTAATGGGCAAGAAGAAAACAAACCAAGAAATCTAAGGACAAATCTTATGTTGTCACACTATTTTCACGACTGGATAGGTAGTCTCACACTCAGGTTGGATCCTGTCAGAAACGATAGTGCCTATATGTTTGATATAACGCCTAAAGGGCTACAGAAAAAACCAAGCCGGTTTTGGTTTTAACATCGCGTAAAAGTTATGAAAAAAGCAGTCTATCCGGGGACATTCGATCCCGTTACAAATGGGCATCTCGATGTAATCAAAAGAGGGAGTATCATTTTTGATAAATTAATTGTTTCGATAGGACGTAATCCGTTAAAAGACGCTATGTTTTCGGTTAAGGAACGCATGGAGATGATTTGGGAGCATGTTAAAGATTTAAAGAATGTCGATGTTGACTGTTTTGATGGTATGTTGGTGGATTATCTTAAAAAACAGAAAACGAATATTATATTACGTGGTATACGTACTGTGTCTGATTTTGAACATGAATTTCAAAGGGCACTGACTAATCGGGTGCTCAATAGAGAAGTCGAAACGGTGTTTGTAATGACAAGCGAACAATATTCTTTTTTAAATTCTACACTAATCAAGGAAGCCGTTAGCTTAGGAGGCAGCGTAAACCAATTTGTCCC
>JAGWZR010000358.1 GCA_018968795.1 Planctomycetota bacterium
CCTATAGGCTTAATTAAGCTTACTTTAAACTATTTTAAAGGAAAGGCGTCTATTTCTAACATAAAGAACCGACTCATATCGGGTGTTATACCAACCGAGGCATGGAGTAAGTGGTGGACAAACACAAAAAAATTGATCAAAAAAGACCCTTACCTAAAACTCACCGACGGCACACCCACAACCTCTTTCCTGGAATTCCGCGCTTCACCGATGACACATCACCAGGAAATACTCGAAAAATTAAACCGCATCAAGGACACGAGTAAAAAAATAGAAACTGCAAAAAAATACTTTTCCGAAATGAAAAATACCGAAGTGTGCAAAGAAACATTGAATGAAATGGAAAACCTTTTCACAAAAGAGGTCGATAAACTGCATGAGACAAACCGATCTCTTGCTATAGAATGCCTCTTACTCCTCAAAGAAATACAAGACTACATCGAAAAAGAACCTGCAAAATCGGGAAGCACCGTTGAAACATATATAAATTCGGCTGAGAATCTTTCAGAACTGGTTGACAAGATAAATATTTTGGAATATAAGAAACAAATCCTTAGTTTAATTAAAAAGGTCAAACCAGAAAAATGGCCAGAAGAATTTATTTCTATATTCTTTATCACCAATGCCAATCTCTGGGAATATATCATCAAGGAACTCATCGCTGAAAACAAGCAGCACACCCTTGAAACAATATCCCACAAGATATTCAACCAATTTAACGCATATCCTGAGCACTATATCTGGTTCTGCAAAAACAATATGAATGGCCGATATACAGAACTTTATCGAAATATCGACCCCGCCACGATGTTTAATCAATTAATCGAACTGCTGGACAATCTTTACTTTAAGATTCAGAAAGGACGGGATGGTGATTTAAAAACCATCTCTAATAAGATTAAAAATCTCTTAGAAGACAAAGGAACAGATTATGCCTTAGGTATTCTGAACGATGCCAATGCAGAAAGTATCTTTAACGTTGTCTCCAGCAGTAAAGGCATTGAAGATTGGTTCAAGGTTTCTATCGAGAGTGTTATCCAAGACCGTTTCCCCGATATATTTGAAAAAACAAACTTACCCACGATTGACGAAAACAAAATTTATGCCACAAAAGAAGGTTATGAAAAGAAAAAAAATGAATTCGACCATCTTATGAACGTAGAATTTGCAGAAAATGCTCGTGATCTCGGAGAGGCAATTAGCCGTGGAGACCTCCGGGAAAACGCAGAATACAAGGCGGCGCGGGAGAAACAGGCAATGCTCGTAGAAAAGGCAGAGCGCATGAAGGCGGAATTGCAAAAGGCTGTCATCATTGAACCGCACTCCGTCCGCTCAGACATCATTTCGCCTGGCACAAAAGTCACCTTAAAACATAAGGAAAAAACAGAATTGGAGACGTATACACTATTGGGACCATGGGATATCGATATTGAAAAGGGTATTATCTCTTACCTGTCGCCCGTGGGGAAAGGATTGCTGAACCGATCGGTAGGAGAGATGGTAACGGTCAAACTTCCCGATGGGGAATCTATCTACGAAATCATTAACATTGAAAAAGCGTTATAAACAAATTTGGCGCTCTGCCCAAAATAACATTCGATGTTATTGCCTTGCCACTTCTCTTGTAAGCCATAGGTTGATTACTTCATAAAACGGCGCAAAAACATCTTTGTCCGGTCCTTTTCAGGATTGGAAAATATCTCCCCTGGACTGCCGCATTCCACAATCTCCCCTTTTTCCAGAAAGACCACATGGGTTGAAACGTCCCTTGCAAAACCCATCTCATGCGTTGCAATTATCATCGTCATCCCTTCTGGCACGAGATCCTTTATAACCGAAAGGACCTCTTCAATCATCTCAGGATCCAGGGAAGACGTTGGTTCATCAAAAAGCATTGCTTCGGGTTTCATAGCCAGGGCGCGGGCAATAGCCACTCGCTGTTGTTCGCCTCCTGACAACTGACCGGGATAGCGTTGTGCCTTTTCCTCCAAATGCACCTTCTTAAGCAAAGAAATGGCTTC
>JAGWZR010000359.1 GCA_018968795.1 Planctomycetota bacterium
TGCCAGAGAGACTCGTGATGTTCAAAATAATGTCGTAGTGCTATTAAAAGATAAGGATGGAATTTCAGGACTCGGAGAAGCTGCGCCTACCAGTTTTTTCGGAGAAAATGTAAGTACGGTTACGAGAATACTTGCTCGATCAACCGATCTGTTGAAAGACGCCGATCCCTTTCAAATAGAAGACGTTACCCGCCGTTTTAGCGACAAATTCCCAAAGGACGCCGCTGCACGGGCGGCAATTGACATGGCTATCCATGACGTGGTAGGTAAAAAGCTAAAAATACCACTTTACCAACTTCTGGGTTTAAGTAGGCAAGAACAAAAGATAACTTCGTTTACTATTGGGATCGATACCCTTGAAAATATGTGTAAAAAGGTAGAGGAAGCAAGGGATTTTCCTATCCTAAAAATAAAGGTAGGCATAAAAAACGACATAGAGATACTGAAAGAACTCCGCAAGATAACGAAAGCTATATTTCGAGTCGACGCCAATACAGGTTGGACGGTAGATGAGGCAATAAAGAAATTAAATATCATGGAGAGGCTTGGGGTTGAACTTGTAGAGCAGCCTTTTCCCATCGGCAGTATTGAGGCGCTAAAGAAGGTCAGGCGGCATACAAATGTACCCATTTTTGCCGATGAAGATGCAAGAGATTCAAAAGACATACACGCACTTTCTGGCGCAGTGAACGGGATTAATATTAAGCTGATGAAGTGCGGCGGGATTCGCGAGGCTATGCGAATGATCCACACTGCCCGTGCCCATAATCTTAAGATAATGATTGGCTGCAATATCGAGAGTTCTCTCTCTATTACGGCGGCTGCCCATTTAATGTCCATGGTTGACTACGTTGACCTCGATGGGCATCTGCTTGTTACAAATGACCCTTATATTGGGGTAACAGTTGATAAGGGAAGATTAAAGTTGCCAGAAGGCAGCGGATTAGGGGTCGTGGCACGCCGCAGCGCGCCTCTCCCATGCACAGAATAAGGTGGAAGAAAATAATGCAAAATAAAGCGCTTGCCCAAGAAATAGTGACCTGCGCCAAAGGGATGCACGATTACATTGTTACGATGCGGAGGGAATTCCACAGACATCCTGAGACTGGCTTTGTCGAGACTAATACGTCCCGCGTTGTTGCTCAGGAATTGAAACGACTGGGACTTCAAGTACAAACCGGTATTGCAAAAACGGGTGTCGTTGGCACCCTGCATGTTGATGGAGCAGTAGGTACTGTGGCTTTCCGTGCAGATATGGATGCCTTGCCCATAACAGAGGAAAACGATCTCGAATATAAATCTCAAAATGAAGGGGTGTCCCATGCCTGTGGACACGATGCTAATATGGCAATGCTCCTCGGCGCTGCGAAACTTATGGTACAGGTGAGGGATAAACTCAAACGGCAGGTGAAATTTATCTTTCAGCCTTGTGAAGAACAGCATCCGGGCGGGGCAAAACTCATGATGGATGAAGGGGTCTTGAACGGCGTGGATGAGATTTACGGATTGCATATCGAACCGAATATTTCGTCTGGTATCTTTGGATTGAGAGCCGGAGCTACCATGGCTGCCACGGATCGCATTGTTATTACCATCATCGGGAAGGGGGGGCATGCCTCGACTCCTCACTTGTGTGTAGACCCTATTGTTGTTTCTGCTGAGGTGATATTAGCAATCCAGACCATCGTTTCCCGCAAAGTAAATCCTTTATCCCCTTGCGTAATTTCTTTGTGTCAAATTGCAGGAGGAACAACATTCAACGTAATCCCGGATAAGGTTAAGATTATAGGTACGGTAAGAACCTTTTCAAAGGAATTGAGATACCGAATGCCGCTCCTGATAGAAGAAACCATTAAGGGAATTACTTCGCTTTATAATGCCTCGTATCAATTTGAATATCTCAAAGGACATCCTTCGCTCTATAATCCTCAACCTCAGGTAGATTTCGTACAAAATAAGATTACCGAACTTTTTGGTGATA
>JAGWZR010000360.1 GCA_018968795.1 Planctomycetota bacterium
AGTTATTTTGCCCTTCATGCCAAAGCGACCGCATCCAAAAAATATTTTCTGTATTTGGAATGTCGGTAAAGGGCAACGGAGACACAACCTCTGGTGGTAGTTCTGGCGGTTGTGGCAGTTGCACGGCCACGACCTGCACCGGATGCAGATAATTTAAATTAGGACTTCGGCGACTTTTTCTGGATAAAATATTTCACCGTAGGGGCTGAAAATCTTCAGCCCTTACAAGATTGAAATTCCTATACAATGAGCTATAAACGATGAAAAACATTTGGGCGCCCTGGCGCATCGCTTATATTCAGGAACATTCCAAAGAAGACGGTTGTTTTTTATGTAACTCGTATCAAGATAACCACGACGAAAAGAACCTTGTCGTTTATCGGGGAAACGAGTGTTTCTGCATGCTTAATAAGTATCCATATAACAGCGGGCATATCATGATTGCACCCAACAAACATAAGCCAGATATTTCTGACCTTACGGAACATGAAATGACGGAAATTATGAAGCTAACAAGGGACATGAAGGAGCTTCTGACGACAATAATGAAACCCGAAGGCTTTAACGTTGGTATGAATCTGGGAAAGTCTGCAGGAGCAGGGCTTATCGGTCACTTGCATCTCCATATAGTACCCCGCTGGAATGGCGACACAAACTTTATGCCCATCATTTCAGACGTGAAAGTTATACCACAATCCCTGGAAGGTCTTTATAAAGAATTTAAAAAATATCTTTGATTGCACAATGACAAGAAAAGAAACCGAATCACGAGAAGAACGCGAACTTGCTCCTTATGCCATGAAGAGCAAGGATTCCAAAGGCAGGAAGTATCAGGAGGAAGAACATCATTACCGAAGCGTTTATCAGCGAGACCGAGACCGCATCATACATTCCACTGCATTTCGGCGACTCGAATACAAGACGCAGGTATTTGTCAATCATGAAGGAGACTATTACCGGACTCGGCTAACACACACCATTGAGGTTTCCCAAATTGCACGAAGCATCGCACGGGCTTTGAATTTAAACGAAGACCTTGCAGAAGCCATCTCGCTCTCACACGATCTGGGTCACACGCCATTTGGACACTCAGGTGAAGATGCCTTAAGAAAGCTCATGGAAGGGCACGGCGGGTTTGAGCATAACCTTCACGGACTACGCGTTGTTGATATTCTTGAGAGGAAATACCCAAACTTTCCAGGATTGAATTTGTCGTGGGAACTAAAAGAGTCGATTGTAAAACACAAATCTCCTTACGACAATACCACTGTTTCAACGGAATACAATACAAATGAACAGCCGCTGCTGGAAGCACAGATCGTGGATAAAGCCGATTCCATTGCCTACGATAATCACGACCTGGATGACAGCCTGAAGGCGGGAATCATCACCGACGAAGACTTACAACAAGTTGAATTGTGGCAAGAAACGCAAAAAAAGGTTAAACAAAAATATATCATCCACAACCACGATATACTCATTGCGCAGACAATCAAGGCATTGATTAACATTGAAGTCACTGACCTGATTGAAAACACTATGTCAAGAATTAAACAGGAAGGGATAAAAACCGTTAAAGACGTCAGGTGTTATCCCAACTTGTTGGTATCTTTTTCTCCCGCGTTATCTGCGCAAAAAAAGAAGCTTCAGGAATTCCTCTTTAAGAATGTTTATCAACACTATCGAGTAGCCCGGATGGCGGACAAGGCGAAGCGTTTTCTGGAAGAACTTTTTATAGCGTTCATCAATAATCCCAAACAGTTGCCCCTCGAATATCAAAGGTGGATAGAAGAAGCGGGCCTTTATCAAGGAGTATGCGATTATATCGCGGGAATGACAGACCGTTTTGCGCAGGATGAATACAAAAAGCTATTTTATCCGTATGAGAGAGTTTAAACCGGGATACAATCTTCATCAATGTTTCATTTAAATTTTGAGCGGGCTTCTTTAAATACCAAATCTGCTGATTTTGTTTTG
>JAGWZR010000048.1 GCA_018968795.1 Planctomycetota bacterium
TACAAATGCAATGGAAGTGTTTTGGCCCATCGGTACGTAGTCAAAGCAAATACTAGCCAGCAACAGAAAACCAGATATCCAGCCCATTATTGCTGCCACGCCGAGGCCAGCCGCCATTCCACCGCATACTTGTGCAACACGATTGTAATTGTATTTGTTTATTGAAAGAGCGTCATGTTTTATATTTTTTACGCTTATCTCCATAGCAGACTGTCCATAGCGAACGACTTAAATTAACCCACCAACCCCTTTATTAAAGGGGGATCAAGGGGATTTATCAACATATTTCTTCACTTACTATAGTACGAACGCTCCCTTTTTAAAACAAGCGTGCCAACGGAATAGTTGCCATTCTGGGTGGAGCAATGAATCTATCGTATCGGCATGGTTATCTTAACGGATTCGCCACAAAATATCAAAATTAAAATAGATTTATGTATGGTAGTATTCTTGGATGGGTTTAACGTCGAGGCTGCCTTTTTTAAGCGCCTCTATGGCCTTCGTGGCAGCAGCAGCGCCAGCGACGGTGGTAAAGTAGGGGACATGATACACAAGGGCTGTCCGTCGTATTGAATAAGACGCCTCCTGCGCTGCCTTGCCTCCTGTGGTATTGATGACAAGCTGGATTTCGCTGTTTTTGATGTGATCAACAATATTAGGCCGTCCTTCAATCACCTTTAAGACAGGCGTAGCTGAAACATTGTTTTCAGAAAACACGCTGGCTGTGCCGTTTGTGGCAACTATTTTAAAGCCCATTTGTATGAGTTTTTTTGCGATAGGCACCATTGATTTTTTATCTCTGTTTCTCACACTGATAAAAACGGTTCCTGTTAATGGGAGATTACAATCGGCTGCCATCTGGGATTTTGCGTAAGCGCGTCCAAAATCCATGTCCAACCCCATAACCTCGCCTGTTGATTTCATCTCCGGTCCCAATATCGTGTCTACTCCTTTAAACTTTAAAAAGGGGAAAACAGCCTCTTTTACGGCGATATGTTTTAACTTCATATTTACAGAGATATTTAATTCGCTGAGTTTTTTTCCTGCAATTACCTTAGCCGCAAGCTTAGCCATCGGAATGCCTACCGCCTTACTGACAAAAGGCACCGTCCTTGAAGCGCGAGGATTTACCTCCAGCACGTACACCATTTTATCTTTGATCGCATATTGTATATTAATAAGCCCAATTACATTTAATGCTAAGGCAATAATCTGCGTCTGCCTTTTTAACTCGTTAATAATATCATTCTCGATGGAATAAGGAGGCAATGAACAGGCGCTATCTCCCGAATGAATACCGGCTTCCTCTATGTGTTCCATGATACCGCCAATAAACACCTCTTTGCCGTCACAAATTGCATCCACATCGATTTCAATAGCGTCTTCTAAAAATCGGTCTATCAAAACGGGATGTTCTGGCGAAACCTGTACGGCGTGGGTAGTATAGTGATCTAAACCCATTTCGTCGTAAACGACTCGCATGGCTCTGCCTCCAAGGACATAGGAAGGACGCAGCATTACAGGGTAACCTATTTTGCTCGCAACGACCTTTGCTTCCGCAGTAGAACGGGCACAGCCGTTGTCAGGCTGCCGTAATTTTAATTGGTTCATCAGGGTTGCAAATCGTTCGCGATCCTCCGCGATATCAATACTATCAGGGGTTGTTCCTAATATTTTCACGCCCTCTTTTTCCAAAGGCACCGCCAGTTTCAGTGGCGTTTGACCTCCAAATTGAACAATCACCCCCTCCGGTTTTTCTTTATGAATAACCTCCAAGACGTCTTCCAGGGTAAGCGGCTCAAAATAAAGCCGATCCGAGGTGTCGTAATCCGTACTCACTGTCTCCGGATTGCAGTTAATCATGATGGTCTCGTACCCCAATTCCCGTAATGCAAAGACGCCATGGACACAGCAGTAATCAAACTCGATTCCCTGTCCGATACGATTTGGCCCGCTACCGAGGATGATAATTTTTTTCTTCTGTGTGGGTTCCGCTTCACATGCGGTCTCATAGGTAGAATACAAGTAAGGCGTAAATGCCTTAAATTCTGCGGCACAGGTATCCACGTGTTTGTATACAGGCCTGATCGCTTCTTTCTGGCGGTATTCCCGGATGGTTTTTTCGTCGACATTGCACAGAGAAGCCAGGTATCTATCTGAATAACCGCATTGCTTGGCATAGGTAAGCGTCTCCTTGTCTATAGGAAATCCTTCATCTTGAGAGGTCTGAGCGATCTCCTTATGCTTCTGTCTTATTTCAGATTCCAGGTCAAGCACTTGTTTAATATTGTAGAGGAACCAGCGATCGATATTTGTCCATTTAAATATCTCATCTATGGTAATGCCGAAGCGTATTGCGTCTGCAATGTGCCAGAGTCTATCGGGATTGGGAATCATCAATTTCTCTCTCAAAAACGCATACTTTTGTTCGGTAGACCATTTATCACTTGGCGAAGGCCACAAATTTTCAAATCCATACCGCCCAGACTCTAAAGAACGGATAGCCTTACCAATGGCTTCTTTAAAGGTACGCCCGATAGCCATAACCTCCCCAACCGATTTCATGTGGATGGTAAGTGTTTGATCGGTATCTGGAAATTTTTCAAAATTAAACCGCGGCACCTTTACCACACAGTAGTCAATCGTGGGCTCAAAACATGCGGGCGTATAACGAGTAATGTCATTGGAAATTTCATCGAGGGTGTAGCCCACCGCGAGCTTTGCGGCGATTTTGGCGATAGGAAACCCTGTAGCCTTTGAGGCTAGCGCTGAACTTCTCGAGACCCGCGGATTCATCTCAATGGCCAGCATTTCGCCATTATCGGGATTAATAGCAAATTGAATGTTTGAACCGCCGGTTTCAACGCCAATCTCTCTGATAATTTTAATCGCCGCATCTCGCATGGCCTGGTATTCAACGTCGGTAAGGGTTTGGGCGGGGGCCACCGTGATGCTATCGCCTGTATGCACACCCATGGGATCAAAATTTTCAATAGAACAAATGATAACAACATTGTCTTTTAGATCGCGCATCACCTCCAGTTCATATTCCTTCCAACCCAACACAGAGCGTTCTACAAGCACTTCGTGAACTGGACTTGTCTCCAAAGCAAGCTTGATATATTCTTTGTACTCCTCGACATTATACGCCGCATTTCCACCGGTGCCTCCTAAAGTAAAAGAAGGTCGGATAATGGCGGGGAACCCGATTTTTTCGATAGCATCCATCGCCTCGTCGTATGAACGGACATAAGCGCTTTCTGGCACCGAGATACCAATCTGTTTCATTGCCAGCTTAAATAATGACCGATCCTCGGCCTTCTTGATGGCCTCCAGCTTGGCGCCAATCAGTTCCACACCATACTCATGTAATATTCCCTTTTCCGCAAGACTAACTGCCGTATTTAAACCTGTCTGTCCGCCTAGGGTAGGCAGTAAGGCTTGAGGCCGCTCCTTTGCAATTATCTTTGCAACCATTTCAGGCGTAATTGGTTCAATGTATGTCCTATCGGCAACCTCAGGGTCTGTCATAATCGTGGCTGGATTGCTGTTTGCAAGAATAACCTTGTATCCCTCTTCGCGCAGTGCTTTACATGCCTGCGTACCTGAATAATCGAATTCGCAGGCTTGGCCGATAACAATAGGTCCAGAGCCGACGATAAGGATTTTTTCTATGTCTGTTCTCTTGGGCATTTGGGTTTCTTGAGTTAGTTGAGTTTCTTGGGTTAATTGGGTTTTTTAGGTTTTTTATATTGTTTTTCGTTCTCAAGCAAATAAGTTATAAGCCTGCTATTAAGTTTGGATATCTTCTCCGCTTGATTATAAATCTTTTCAAAAATCTCTTGCGAAATATATTTTTGATCCGATGCTACGTACGTTTCGCTTTGCACTTCGGTAGCCGAACTTTTTGATATGAAAAGATACTGAATAAATTCTTTATTTGACCGTCGGGAAAATCCCTCCGCAATATTACTCATGGAAGAAATCGCTGCACCAGTTATTTAATTACTCAATCGAAAATCCTTTTGAAAATTCGGGTTATTCCTTATGGCTTCATAAACCATGTTCACTAATATTCTCGCTTCCTGCCAACATTGGAGATCCTCAAATCTTGTAATTTTCATAACACAACAAACCCAAGAAACGCAAGGAACTCAACAACGTCTCATCATCTTAATAAATCTCTCAAACAAATAGTTTGCATCGTGCGGTCCGGGTGATGCCTCCGGGTGATATTGCACAGAAAAGGCTGGTATAGAGCGGCATTTCAGCCCCTCCACCGACCTGTCGTTTAGGTTAAGGTGGGTAATCTCCACATCGCCATATAGGCTTTTCTGCACAGTTCCCTGTGATGGGCTTGCTACTGCAAAGCTGTGATTCTGTGCAGTAATTTCCACTTTTTTAGTAAATAAATCCATCACGGGTTGGTTTCCGCCATGATGTCCAAACTTGAGTTTGTATGTCTTAAGTCCAACCGTAAGCGCCAACAATTGATGTCCGAGACAAATTCCAAATATTGGTTTTTTACCCAGCAAACCTTTTATATTTTCAATCATATAAGGAACTGCTTCCGGGTCGCCCGGGCCATTGGAGAGCACGACACCATCGGGATTCATATCTAAAACAGACTTGGACGGCGTCTGTGCAGGAACCACGGTTGCAGAACAACCTACGCTACTTAACTTTCTTAAAATATTGTATTTTATCCCACAATCATAGACGACGACCTTATACTTTTTATGCCCTTTTAGATGTGCGTCGGTATCTTTCCATTCATATAAATTAGCGCATGTTACCGCCTTCACCAGGTCTATCCCAACTAATCCCGGAGATGACTTTATTTTTTTGATAAGACTCGGAACATCAAAATCAATGGTGGAAATAATTCCTTGCTGGGCGCCGTAGTCCCGTAAGTGTGTTGTCAGCGCCCTTGTGTCAATCCCTTGAATACCCACTATTCCATTCTTCTTAAGAAACTCATCCATGCCGATCTGTGAACGCCAATTACTGGGGAAAGGACTGCATTCTTTTACGATAAAACCCTCTAAGAAGAGTTTGCGCGATTCGTAATCTTTTTCATTAATTCCATAATTGCCAATTAATGGATAGGTCATGACCACCATCTGCCCTTTGTACGACGGGTCTGTGAGTATTTCCTGATAACCCATCAGGCTGGTGTTAAAAACCACTTCGCCAATCGTTTCACCTGCGGTACCTAGAGAATAACCTTTAAAAACAGTTCCATCCGCTAAGACAAGTATCGCCTTTGTTTTATCCATAAAACTTCAAATCTTGCAAAAATTTTAAGTTATAAACTTTAAGGTAATAGCGAAAAATCATTGAGTAAATTAAAACGTCAAGTAGTATTTATCCAGCATTAATAACGCATTTTTAGGAATGACCCATACTCATGAAAAGTATGCTAGCGAATAAGTTCCAAACGCCTTAAATATAATTGTTTGAGGCATTATAGTAAAAAATGACGCTAAATCGTACACATAAAATATGGAGGTGTCAAGCCAAAGTTGTTTTTTCGCTTGACTAAGATGACTCCTTTGCTATAGTAAACCGTAAAACCACAATATTATAAAGCTCGAAAGGACAATTTATTTCATGACAATTCTCGTTACAGGCGGCGCTGGTTTTATCGGTTCACACCTTGTAGAAAGACTACTCTCGCGGGGTAAAAGCGTAGTTGTTATTGATAATTTTAACAACTTTTATTCGCCGTCTTATAAAAGAGAAAATATTTCTGAGGTCATTTCAAACCCCCGTTTAACATTATACGAAACAGACATCCGGAATACCATCTCATGCCGCGAGGTGTTTGAAAAGCACCGCATTGAACAGGTCATTCATTTGGCAGCACAGGCAGGCGTAAGACCTTCGATTGAACAACCCTTATTGTATGAGGAGGTCAACTGCAAGGGTACGTTAAGCATGCTCGAACTTTCCAGAATATATAAGGTCAAACAATTTATTTTCGGTTCGTCTTCTTCGGTTTACGGAAACAATAAAAAGATCCCTTTCTCAGAAGACGATCCGGTGAACGAGCCAATATCTCCTTATGCAGCGACAAAACGTGCGGGAGAACTCTACTGTTACAATTATCATCACCTCTATAACATGCCGATTTCCTGTCTTAGGTTTTTTACGGTATACGGGCCTCGACAACGTCCAGACCTTGCCATCCGAAAGTTTACAGAACTTATCGATAACAATCAACCGATTACGATGTATGGAGATGGGACGACCCGGAGGGACTATACCTTCATTTCCGACATCATTGATTGCGTAGTTTCTATTTTAGATAAGCAATTTAATTTCGAGATTATCAATTTGGGAGATTCAAGTCCGATTCAATTGACAAATCTTATTAAACTCATCGAACAGGAGCTGGGCAAAAAAGCAAAAATTAAAAAACTCCCGGAACAACCTGGAGATGTGCATAGAACCTGTGCAGATATTAGAAAGGCTGAACGTTTTTTAGATTATAGACCAAAAGTATCCATTGAAGAGGGTGTTCGGTTGTTTGTGGCCTGGTATAAAGAGCATAAAAATCGCACGGCAAAAGCTTCCCGACCTGTTATTGCACTGCATAACTTACCTTAGAGGGGTAAGCATAAAAACAGAAACCAATTTAAGACATTACGATAATGCACGAAAAAAGCGCAAATTCTTCGAATGGGATTTCACCAATCTTCACCCTTTCAAACAAAATAAGTCTTAGCAGGATCTTATTTATTCCTCCGCTTGTATTTTGTATAATGCAAGTGCAACATCACAACCATTATCGCTACATTTGCCTTTTTATCATGCTCATTATCGGGCTAAGCGACCTGTTAGACGGCTACGTGGCCCGGAGGAGGAATGAAATAACAAAGCTGGGAAAATACCTTGATCCTGTTGCAGACAAACTGGTTCTCGTTATCTCGTGTATCATACTTTCGTCTGACCTATGGCCCGAACCAAGATTTCCTAATTGGATTCCCACGATTATTGTCTGTAGAGACCTTATACTCATGTTCGGCACTGTCGCCTTGATACTTGTTACAGGCAAACTGGATTGCCAGCCGACACTGTTGGGGAAGGCCGCAACCTGTTTTCAAATTATTGCTGTCATATCCGTGCTCATCGGAAACCTCGTCCCTCTGCCAGCGCTCATTACCATCTGGTGGACGACCGTAGTTTTCACCTTTGCCTCCGGCCTCTGGTACATGTACCGGGGGGTAAAACAATTGTAATTGAGTCGTCCCATTTATACAAAAAACTTTACATTCCCTCTCTTTTTTAATACTATTAAGTCAAATCGTTTAATGAAAACCTCCGCTTCATGCACAGGTATGCATTGCCAATTCTGAAGAAGTGGACCAACTGGAAAATCTCAATATTGAATTCCTAACCATACAATGAGAGGTGTTTGATGCAGTTTAATACCGTACAAGAGGTTGTCGACGATCTTCGGCAGGGCAAGATGATTATCCTCATAGACGATGAGAATCGTGAAAACGAAGGAGATATTATCCTTGCCGCCGAAAAGGTTACGCCAGTGGCAGTCAATTTTATGCTTACGCATGCGCGCGGCATCCTCTGCCTTGCAATTAATGCCGAACGGGCAGAAGAACTTGACCTTTATCCAATGGTCTCTAACAATACTTCAAACTTCCAGACCCCCTTTACCGTCTCCATCGACGCCAGAGACGGCATCACGACAGGCGTTTCTTCAAAGGATAGAGCCGTAACGATATTAACCGTTATTGATGATAAGACAACTGCCGAAGACCTTGTCAGACCAGGCCATATCTTTCCACTCAAGGCCAAAAAGGGCGGTGTGCTTGTCAGAACTGGGCATACAGAAGGCGCGGTAGACCTAACACGTATTGCAGGTCTAAAACAATCTGCGGTTATCTGTGAGATTATGACCGAAGACGGAAATATGGCCAAACTGCCCGACCTCAAAAAGTTTGCTGAAAAGCATCATCTCAAGATATGTACCATTGCCGATATTATTAAATATCGACATGAACAGGAGCGGTTAATTGAAAAGCGAGTCACCGTGAAATTGCCCACGAACTATGGAAATTTTACGCTTCACCTTTACCGTTCCTTCGTTGACGAATACCTCCACCTTGCTCTTTGTCTAGGCATAGGCAGTGAGAGCGGAAACGCACCATCCCCGCTGCACAACGAACCTGTGCTGGTAAGGGTGCATGATGAATGCCTGACCGGAGATATTTTTGGCTCTCTCCGCTGCGACTGCGGAGAACAACTTCACAGCGCCCTTCGGATAATACAAAAAAATGGAAAGGGCGTCCTGCTTTACATGCGGCAGGAGGGGCGCGGAATTGGTCTGGAAAACAAGCTGCACGCATACTTACTACAAGAGAAAGGATTGGATACCGTAGAGGCCAATGAAAAACTTGGGTTACCAGCGGATAAACGCGATTACGGCATTGGGGCGCAAATCCTAAGAGACCTGGGCATCACAAAGATGCGATTGCTTACCAACAACCCAAAAAAATTTGCAGCCCTTACAGGGTACGGACTGGAAATCGTTGAACGAGTTCCTATCGTTACCGAACCCAAAGAGGAAAACAGGTATTACCTGCAAACAAAGAAAGAGAAGCTAGGACATATCATAGAAAAAGTATAAAATACAGAAGTCAGCAGTAAGAAGCCAGAAAACAGAAGTATTTCTTCTGAATATTGATTTAACCATGGTGTGCAGTGGTTGGATCGAAAACTACTCCGGGTGCTCTGTTGCTCCGTGGTTAAAGGTTTTCCCAAAACAATGAAAAAACTGTTTGCAAAGAAGACGCTGCGTGACCTTGTAGAAGAATCCAACCATCATCACTTCAAACGGGTACTTGGCCCATTTTCACTGACAGCCCTGGGAATCGGCGCTGTTATTGGCGCTGGGATATTTGTTTTGACGGGCCTGGCTGCCAAGGAGTATGCTGGTCCCAGCTTAATCCTCTCTTTTGTCCTCTCCGGCCTTGCCTGTATATTTGTGGCGCTGTGTTACGCAGAATTCGCATCGATGGTTCCCCTGGCAGGCAGTGCTTATACGTACTCTTATGCAGCGTTAGGTGAGGTATTTGCATGGATCATCGGATGGGACCTCATTCTTGAATATTCCCTTGCATCGAGCCTTGTGGCAGTGGGATGGTCACATTACTTTGTAAAATTAATCGGGCTCTTTGGATTACATATCCCCCAGTGGCTTACCAGTGATTATTGGACATTATCTCATCAGGCAAAGGACATGTTTGCGCAGAGCGTGCCGTTTCTCCACGGTATTCCCATCGTCTTCAATCTACCCGCAGGACTGATTATTGTTGTCATCACCGCCTTACTGGTTATTGGCATAAAGGAAAGCGCGCGTTTTAATAGTATCATCGTTGGAGTAAAACTTGCAGTAATATTATTGGTAATTTTCGTGGGATGGTTTTATATAAAAAACGATAACTGGGGCAATAGTTTTGAGACATTTGCACCATTTGGTATTGGCGGTATTGGCACCGGTGCTGCTTACGTATTCTTTGCCTATATCGGTTTCGATGCGGTTTCAACTACGGCACAGGAGGCAAGAAATCCGAAGAGGGATGTGCCTATTGGTATCATCGTTTCTCTGGTTCTCTGCACTATTTTATACATTGCCGTTACCGCCGTACTCACCGGTATGGTTTATTACAAGGACATTAATATTGATGCGCCGCTGGCAGACGCCTTCACGCGGTACGGGCTGGTAAAGGTATCCTTTTTCATCTCGGTCGGCGCTGTAGCAGGGCTGACCAGTGTGCTTCTCGTCTTACTCATGAGCCAATCCAGGATATTATGGGCTATAGCCAGAGACGGTCTCCTGCCTGAACGACTTTTCGCAGCCGTTCATCCCCGTTTTGGTACACCTCATATCTCGACTATTATTGTTGGTGCTTGCGTTGCGATTACTGCCTGTTGTTTTTCGATTGAGGAAATCGCAAAATTAGTTAACATCGGTACGCTACTCGCCTTCTGCCTCGTTGCCGCGGCGGTTATTATCCTGCGTATTAAAGACCCGCACCACCCCCGTGCGTTTAAATGTCCCTTTGTGCCGGTAATACCTATCCTGGGCATCCTTTCCTGCGGATACATGATGTTGCGACTCGAATTTTCCACCTGGCTCAGACTCGTTGTTTGGCTGGCGATAGGTTCGATCATCTACGCCGCTTACGGCAGGAGACACAGCAAACTCGCAAAAAAACACGCATTGATGGAAAAACAAAACGAATCAATGGTGGAGTTGGATAAGAGTTATTTGTAAAGCGCATTACAAATAACTCCATCCTTAGAACGAGAGAGGA
>JAGWZR010000049.1 GCA_018968795.1 Planctomycetota bacterium
CTTAATTGTGTTTTTGTTCTTGCCCGAAAATGAAATTTTAGCGGGACCTCAGAAAAGGGGAGCTTGCCCCGGAGTTGATTAGAAAGATAGCGCTCATAATCACTATTGAAAAGTTTAGGATCATTAACAAAAAGGACAAAGGTAGGCGGCGCTACGCTTACCTGAGTGGCGTAAAAAATTTTGGGTGACTTGGACTTCCTACGTGTTGGCCGATGTAAGGTAATAGCATCTTCTAATACTTGATTCAATTCAGAAGTCGTGATACGAGTATTAGCCTGCTCATAAAGTTCCAAGGCTAGTTGCACCATCTCCACAACATGATCATTACTCTTGGCACTTATAACGGAAATAGGGGCAAAGGAAAGACCAGGTAAACATTTATAAATATAGTCATTAAATTTTTCTGTTTCTATACCCTTAATTAAATCCCATTTATTAATTACAAGGATGCATGGTTTACTTTCAGAGATAATATAATCTCCCAGTTTTTTGTCCACCTCGGATATTTTTAGTGTAGCATCAAAAAGAAATAATACCACATCGGCCCTCCGGATAGACCGCTCAGCACGCGCCATACTATAAAATTCTATCGAGTCCTTTACCTGCCTCTTTTTCCTTACCCCTGCCGTATCAATTGCCAAAAATTGTTTACCATCTATTTCAAATCGCACATCCACTGAATCTCGGGTAGTGCCTGGTACTTCGCTAACGATTACACGCTGCTCCTTCGCCAAGGTGTTAATTAACGTAGATTTCCCAGCATTTCGTTTGCCTACAATGGCAAGTTTCATAATGGGTTCGGTGGTAGCTGATTCCAAGTACGGCGTTGGTAATAAAGAAATAATTCTATCCAGCAATTCAGACCTTCCAAATACTTCCAAAGCAGATATTGGAAGAGGTTCACCAAATCCCAATTTATTAAAGTCCCCTATTTGATATTCTAACTTTGGGGTATCCACCTTATTAGCAACGAGAATTATTGCCTTTTTCAAATGTCGCAATTTTTCTGCGATCAGAATATCCAAAGGAGTTACGCCATCACGCACATCTACCACAAAGAGAATTATATCAGCACTGCGAAGTGCAATTTCTATTTGGGTCTTTATCTCCTCTGTAAGGCCGTCAACGTCTTTTACACCCATTCCTCCAGTATCTACCAATTCAAACACGCAGGCTTTGTGTCGAATTTCCGTTGAGACACGATCCCTTGTAACACCACAAGTAGGTTCGACGATGGAGATTCGACGTTTTGCGAGGCAGTTAAACAAAGCAGATTTTCCTACGTTTGGTCTGCCAACAATGGTAATAACTGGAATGGTCATTGTTCAATTCAAAAAAAATGTAATGGCAACCAACCGTTTGCCATTACATTACTATTTTCTGAAATAAATATTTAGTATTATCAGGAAAGGTAATTGAAAAATGATAGGTAATTCGTAAATGGGAAATTCACCTAATTCTGTTCTCGATAAACTTTAGGTACTCTCACTTTCTTACGGTTTTGATCCTTCAGATGGAGAACCACCATCTTTATTATCTTCTATTAATGAAGAAGATTTCCCGCTCTCTTTTTCTGATACCTCTGTTTTTATTTTTTCTCCCTCTTTTTTCTCTTCTTCTATATACACATCAGTAACATCTGTACTATCAATCTCTTTCCTTAACAGGAAATAGATAATTGTTTTTGCAGACAATAGATAGGTCGTTGCGAAAGTCCATACTGCCAGTTTAATAAAGACAATATAAATAATTAATATACCTGCAAAAAATTTCAAGGACCAGCGATCAAGGGATACCATCGCAGTCTTCCCTCCAGCAGAATGCGCACTACAAAACCCGAGACAGGCGATGTTGCACTTTTGTAATATGAAAGATTGAATCGTGCTAAACTTCTGTCCCATACCCATACCTACTGTAAAAAAGGTCAGGCGAACCATTAACCATGCTACAAACGCAATAAATGCCAGACAAGCCAATCCGTACAACGTATTTATAATACAGCAGAAGATAAACTGTTTTGGTCGTGAAAGAACGTAGCTATAGGCGCGGCTCATTGCGTCAAAAGCATCAGATCCTTCCACACTAATTGTGGGAAACATAAAACATAATCCCAGCACGCCTATCATTCCAATAAAGACCATTAAAAATCCAGAAACAAGAGCAAGTGGAAAACCCAATGCCACTGTAATTTCACCAACGACAGGAATTCTCCCTATTAAACCACCGATTACATTACACAAAGCAAAGAAGAAGACACCGATTACTGGCACCAGTGGTGACCAGAAATAAGACCAGAACTTTTTCCTGGCAAATTTCAAGGCATCTACCAAACGAACACTTTCATCCATGGCATAATCTAATGCGGCAATTCGTGTGATAGCCCCACCTATCAAAGACCAAATGGCTAGAAGTCCAAAAATGAGTATCCCAAATACAGTAAATTCCCCAAAATCCAATGGCATAACGGCAGATGTTACATTTTTTAAAATAACCGGTATGCCTTCTCTAGCCGAACATAAGATAAGTTTTACAAGGGTACAAGGAGTAGTGCTGATCAATTTTAATGCTGAGAAAAAGGCGACTGCCACTACACACCAGACCAAACTCGCCAGAATGCCAATATATCCAAGAAAAATCTTCTTGGGGTCAAATGCCATCCTAAAGGCATTGAAAATATCGCGCCAGTCATGTCTTACAGTTTTTGTTTCACCCATTTTCCTCTCCTTTTCTTTCTATTCGACTCAATACTTCAGGACTCATTGGTTCCTCAATACGATACCTTTCGTCCAACCATGCGCCGAGATCAGTAAGCTTGCATCGCATACTGCAAAAAGGGAAATTAGGTAAGTCTTTTATACTCTGATAGACAAGTTCCTTTTTACAATTAGGGCAATTAATTCTAGACATTTTCTTTTTTCTTTTCAGCGGATATTTTCGTTGCAGGTTTTACAGCCTCAGTTTCCTTTTTAGCTTTTGATTTATATTCCTCACTTCTATAATCAGTCTGATAGAAACCGGAACCTTTAAAAATAATAGCGCCACCTGACCCTATTACCCTCTTGGCTTTTAGTTTTCCACAGGCTGGGCATTTTTTTACAGGATTTGCTGTAATGCGTTGAAATAACTCAAATGAATGGTCACATGCGCTGCATTTATAATCGTATGTTGGCATATCTCTTCCTCAGTCATGATTTTGCTAAACGCAAATCACAAACTAAGCACTTGCCCTCCTTCTCTAAAAATATCCTTAGTCGTTTCTACTTTCTTTTTACCAAAATTTATTTAAAAAAAGTTCTTCATCTTCTCGAAAAATTTCTTCTGCCTCGGTGAGACATTTTTTTTCTCCAGTTCTGCAAACTCGCGTAATAATTCCTCTTGCCTCAGAGTCATCTTCGTGGGTACCTCGATAACTACCTGTACTAAAAGATTGCCCTTGCCATATCCATGCACATTCCGAAACCCCTCTCCACGAATCGGAATAATCTCGTTGTTTTGTGTTCCCTTCGGGATCATCACCTGAATAACATTACCTGTAAGCGTAGGTACATCAATAGTGCAACCTAATGCTGCCTGAGCAAAAGTAATTGGAACCTCGCACAGAACGTCATTTTCCTGGCGCTTGAATATAGGATGCGGTTTGACATGGATATCACAATACAAATCTCCAGGCGATGCCCCATTTTCCCCTGGTTCTCCCTGGCCTGACAATCTTAGCCTTGAACCATCTTCTACACCAGCGGGAATCTGAATAGATAGGGTTGCCTTTTTGGGATAACGGCCAGAACCACCACACTTAGTACACGGCGATTCAATAATCTTACCATTACCATGACATTTAGGACAAGTGGTGCGCAGCGTGAAAAAGCCTTGTGATTGTTGCACCTCTCCTCTGCCTCTACAATACGGACAATTTATTGGAGAGGTGCCTTCTCGCGCCCCGGTCCCATGACACACGGCACAGGCCTCTTTCCGCATTAGCTCAATCTTTTTTTCAACACCCGTCGCTACATCTTTAAAATCAATCTCAATATCACACTTTAAGCTCGCTCCTCGTCTAGCAGCCCTTCCGCGCCCTCTGCCTCCTCCGAAGAAGTCTTCAAAAATGCTTCCACCGCCAAAAATATCCCCAAAGGCATCAAAAATATCTTCAACGGTACTATATCCACGAGTCTCCGTGCCTCTCAAACCATCTATTCCAAATTGATCATATCGCCTTTTTTTATCTGGATCACCGAGTACTCCATAAGCCTCAGCGGCTTTCTTGAATATCTGTTCGGCTTCTTTATTTCCAGGATTTCTATCTGGATGATATTTTAAGGCTATCTTACGATAAGCCTTTTTTATCTCTTCCCCACCAGCGTTTCTATCAACACCCAACACTTGGTAAAAATCTTCTTCCATTGTATTATAAATCAGGTAACAATTTTATAAATGATATGCACTTGCTAATGTCAGAATTATAGTATATAAAATTGCATAAAAGCAAGAGTGTTTTAGATACCGTCCTAAAAACAGACGAATATTAACCAGTTACTGGTTGCTGAAATTGAAATTTACTGGTGTATAAAAACAAAAAGGCTACGTATCGCAGCCTTTTTGTTTTTAATCTTTAAATCTTTTATCAATGTAAATTAATGGATACTACCTTCGATCTCTTTTTCTTCCTCATCTTCTTTTAATTCAGTAATCATGGTTTCTGTGGTCAACAAGAGGCCGGCAACGCTAGCCGCATTCTGTAAAGCAACCCGCGATACTTTTGACGGATCAACAACTCCAACCTCGAACATATCCACATACTTTCCTGTATTGGCATCATATCCCACATTGGTCGATAGCTCTTTCACCTCCTCGACAACCACTGAGCCATCAGCGCCTGTGTTGGAGGCAATTTGACGCAACGGCGACTCAAGCACCTTTGCAATAATATCTACACCAACTTTTTCATCTCCCTTGTATTTTTTACGTGCTTCATCAAGTGCTAGTATTGCCCGAATAAAAGCAACACCGCCTCCAGGCACAATTCCTTCTTCTACGGCAGCGCGGGTCGCATGAAGCGCATCCTCTACACGCGCTTTTTTCTCATTCATTTCAGCCTCTGTTGCAGCGCCCACATGAATAACAGCCACACCTCCCGCCAATTTTGCAAGCCTTTCACTCAATTTTTCTTTATCATAATTGGAGGTTGTCTGCTCAATTTGATTTTTAATCTGAGCGATTCTAGCCTGTATGTCTGCTTTCTTTCCAGAGCCCTGAATAATTGTTGTGTTATCCTTATCAATGGTAATCCGTTTTGCACGCCCAAGGTCTTCGATTCCTATATTTTCCAGTTTTATTCCTAATTCCTCCGTAATAGCATGCCCTTTCGTTAATACGGCAATATCCTCAAGCATTGCCTTCCTTCGGTCCCCAAAACCAGGGGCTTTTACGGCAGCGCAACTCAATACACCACGAAGTTTATTGACTACCAAGGTTGCCAACGCTTCGCCTTCCACATCTTCGGCAATAATTAACAAAGGTTTTCCACTGCTTGCAATCTTTTCTAACAGAGGAAGAAGATCCTTCACGCTGGATATCTTTTTCTCTTGAATCAATATATAGACATCTTCCAGAACAACTTCCATATTCTGTGCATCGGTAATAAAATAGGGGGAAAGATATCCTTTATCAAATTGCATACCCTCAACTACTGTCAAAGTAGTTTCGATTCCCTTGGCTTCTTCAACGGTAATCACACCGTCCTTGCCTACCTTTTCCATGGCATCAGCTAATAGATTTCCGATTGACGGGTCATTATTAGCGGAAATCGTTCCTACCTGGGCAATTTCATCCCGGCCCTTCACGGGTTTGCTTAATTTTTTAAGTTCTGCAACCACAATTTCAACAGCCTTATCAATACCTCTTTTAATCGCCATCGGATTTGCACCGGCTGCTACATTTTTCAACCCTTCATTAAAGATCGCTTCTGCCAGGATAGTAGCCGTAGTGGTGCCATCACCAGCAACATCGCTAGTTTTCGACGCAACCTCGCAAACCATCTTTGCCCCCATATTTTCAAAGGGATTTTTCAACTCAATTTCCTTAGCCACCGTTACACCGTCTTTTGTAACGGAGGGAGCACCAAATCCTTTTTCGAGGATCACATTCCTTCCCGTAGGACCCATGGTTACTCGAACAGTATCAGCGAGCTGCCTAATCCCTTTTTGGAGCAACTTTCTGGCATCTTCCTCGTAAATTAGCTGCTTTGCCGCCATTTTATAACCTCCAAAAAATTTTAATCTTTAAGAAATTCATAGATGGGACACATTACTCAATCTTGGCTAAAATGTCACTTTCTCTCATAACAAGATATTCTTTACCATCGACAGTAACCTCGGTCCCAGCATACTTTCCATAAAGGACTTTGTCGCCCTTTTTTACTAAAAGCTCAGCCCTTTTCCCACTTTCCAACATCTTTCCTTCTCCAACCGCTACGACCTTTCCCTTCATGGGCTTTTCCTTTGCGGTATCAGGCAATACAATCCCCCCTTGAGTTTTTTCTTCGGCTTCCATAGGTTCAATAACTACCCTATCATCTAACGGTCTGATCATTTCTCTATTTACCTCCTCATGAAAAATAAACGATTAAATGCCTAAAATATGATATTTAACTTATCAAAACTATGAATTACATTCCCATACCGCCCATGCCTCCCATACCACCCATCCCCCTCATGCCGCCACCACCCATGCCTGGAGGCATCTTTTCTTCTTCCTTCTTGGGAATATCAGTAATAATACATTCGGTGGTTAACAGAATCCCTGCAATACTCACAGCATTTTGCAATGCACTTCTTGCTACTTTCGTTGGATCTACAACACCCGCATCAATCAGACTACAATAGGTTTCCTTTTCCGCATCATAGCCATACGCCTTATCTTTGGATTCCAATATCTTTCGAACAACAACCGATCCTTCTAGTCCAGCATTTTTAAATATCTGTTTTGCAGGCGCAGACAAGGCACTTTTCACAATATCAACACCCATTGCTTCATCGCCCTTCAATTTGAGATCATTCAAAGCTTCGTCAGCCCTTAACAACGCAACACCGCCACCAGGCAAAATGCCTTCTTCAACCGCAGCCCTTGTGGCGTGTAATGCATCTTCTACCCTTGCCTTCTTTTCTTTCATTTCACTTTCTGTCGCTGCACCAATAAATATCTGGGCAACACCTCCTGCAAGTTTTGCAAGCCGTTCTTGCAACTTTTCTCGATCGTAATCAGATGTCGTAGCATCCATTTCATTACGAATTTGCTTTATGCGTCCTTTGATAGCATCAGAACCGCCTGCACCCTGAACGATAGTCGTATTATCAGCATCAATGGAAACCTTTTTTGCTCTCCCTAAGTCACGGATATCTATGCTTTCCAACTGAATACCCAGATCCTTAAATATCGCCTTACCATCTGTAAGGATGGCAATATCTTCGAGCATCGCTTTTCTGCGATCGCCATATCCGGGAGCCTTTATGGCAGCACAACTAATTGTGCCTCGAAGTTTATTGACAACCAGCGTGGCCAAAGCTTCACCCTCTACATCTTCTGCAATAATCAAAAGAGGCTTCCCCGTCTTTGCTATCTTTTCCAACAGCGGAACCAATCCTTTGACGGCAGATATCTTTTCCTCATAAATCAAAATATAAGGTTCTCTGAATTCTACTTCCATTGAATCAGGATTTGTAATGAAATGGGGGGAGAGATAGCCGCGATCAAACTGCATCCCCTCAACTACCTCTACATTGGTTTCGAGACCTTTTCCCTCTTCAACGGTGATAACGCCGTCCTTTCCCACCTTCTCCATCGCGTCGGCAATCATCTTTCCAATCTCTGGATCATTGTTTGCCGCAATAGAACCAATACTTGCAATTTCCGTCTGGTTCTTAATTTTCTTACTCATTTCTTTCAATTTTTCTACAATCTTATCCAGTGCCTTATGCATCCCCCGATTGAGCGACATTGGGTCTGCACCCGATGTCACACATTTCAAACCTTCCAAAAATATGGCTTCGGTAAGAACTGTAGCTGTGGTCGTACCATCACCTGCAACATCGCTAGTCTTAGATGCAGCTTCTCTCACTAATTTGGCGCCTGTATTTTCATAAGGATCTTTTAGCTCAATTTCATCAGCCACTGATACACCGTCTTTGGTTACTGTGGGACTTCCATATCCTTTATCCAACACAGCATTCCTTCCCCTGGGTCCCAAGGTAACCTTAACAGCTCTAGCTAGTTTTGTAACACCTCGAGCAATAGCAGCCCTTGCCTCTTCGTTGAAGGCTAGTTGCTTCGCCATCGAGTACCTCCTTTCGATTATGTTTACTAAAAAAAGAATTAATTATTTAATAGATTTTACACATGTTGCGCAAACACTATACCGTAAAAATTTTTTAAACCTTTATCCTGTCTTAACCAATTGTAGTTATTAATTTTAGTCCTCACACGTTTACCCAAAACTACGTCTTAAATACTTTGTACTTAATATGCCATTGTGACAGCACAAAATTTCACCAAGACTAATATCTGTCAATTTGGCATAGTATCGTTAATCGGCTTTGAAGGGATATTTTTTACCTTTTTAGGATTGACATTTAAATCACTTATGCCTTATATTTTAGAAATATGTAAGCTCTTAAATCTTATCAAATATTATCTTAAAGTTTTATACAGTCTGACGACGATCTTCTTTAAAATTAGGGTATACGAGAAAGGCACAACCATAAATTGGGATCGATTATAAGTACCAAAAATAAAATTAACAATTACTCGCAACATTTGAAAAAATTCATTAACGTACCGGAACGTTTAATTTCTGAAGAGATTACAAAGGACTTAAAAACGAAGGTCGTTGGAAACACTATTGTCACCTATGAAAGTACAACCTCGACAATGGACATTGCCAAAAAACTTGCACATACAGGTTTTAAAAATGGCACTGTAATTTTTGCTGAAGAACAAACCCATGGGAAAGGACGTTCAGATCACTTATGGTATTGTCCCAAACACAAGGGGTTGCTTTTCACGCTATTGTTGAAACACAATATGCACCCTGACCATTTATGTTTATTAACAGGCACTATAGCCGTTTCGATTACAGAAACGATCCGTGAAACTCTACATCTCCCTGCCGAGATCAAGTGGCCCAACGATATACTCATTGACGGAAAAAAGGCAGGGGGAGTGCTGGTAGAATTAGAAAAAGGATTAAAAAAACAAACAATATTTTTGATTGGGATAGGTATAAATGTCAATGTCGTGGAAAACGAATTACCGAAACAAACGCGCTTACCAGCAACCTCACTCGCCATTGAAAACAAGGAATTTATCGATCGCATTTCCCTCGCAAGAGCATTGCTTCAGAATGTTGACAAATGGTATACGATCTTACGAGATGAACATTTTCGGTACATTACAGAACGATGGAAGGAATTTTGCATCACCATTGGGAAAAAATTAACCATTACAGATTGCGGCAAAGAATACACAGGAAAGGTCATTGATATCTCTAATAATGGAGGCTTAATGCTGAGACTAGATAGTGGCCAGATAAAAATATTTCGCGGAGAACACACCACCGTAAAAAGTATCTCTTCAAACAATCGATCATACTGATTTAATTCAACCGTTTTAATTCAACCGTTGAGTTTCCAAAGAGAGGAGAATTGCTGAATCCTATTTCTGTTTCGGATGTAAAGCCTTTTCAATAGCAAAAATCCGTGACTCGATTTTGTTAGTCCGTTTTGAAAGATCGTTGTACGCAAAGTATCCCAAAATAAGCATAAGTGCTGTATAAGCAATAATGACGTAGGTAGAAAAGTGTTCCGTAAAGGTGAAAACAGATACACGATTTATCTCTGATTCCAATCTCTTAATCGGTTGCACAGACCTCGACCCAGGCAATAAGGGATCAATGTAAGGCTTTATTTCCCGCGTTACATTTTCGTTATGCTGTAATGGCTTCGCTTTTTCCGCAGATGGCTTCTCGTACAAACTCCCAATTACAGCCTTAGGCCTAGATGTATTGTTATTCGCCGTACTATTTACTTTGCCATAAGACCGTGGTACTTTTTGAATATCCACTGGTTTATTATCGCTTGCTGCAAGAGGGTTTTGTTGTTTAACTGTTGTCGGAGAACTCATCTGTTGATTGTTTTTTATAGTATTTCGATCTGCCGTGTTCGCATCATCTGAAAAAAGTGACCTTTTATTTTCTTTTGTTAACTTCATCCAGCCTAATGGATCGCTTCCAAGCGCATTATCTTTTCCCATATTCCATCCCCAAAAAATTTACAGCTTGTACTTCAAAA
>JAGWZR010000050.1 GCA_018968795.1 Planctomycetota bacterium
ATGGAACTTTTTTTGAATTTTGAATGTTCTAAACTGTAATTGTTCTCCTTTAGTAAGCAAGCTGATTTTTTCGCTTTCCTCCTTTTCTCCGAAAATCAGCTTGCTACTTTTTTAATATTCCTATTTCCCCAATTATCGTTCGAGAAACACATTTCCCCTTTTCTTCTTCCGTATATACGGATTGCATCGAAAGCACAGCCAAAGAACATATTAACGCAAGTTGCAGTGATACTTCACAAATAAATTAATGCAGTATGGAGAATATAATCAAAACGTGCAGAACAATTTGCTGAATTGCATTTTTGGTTTTGTGTGCTATAATAATAAGGTGTATTTTTATTAATTCAATACAAATTTGATACAGGGGGCGAAAGGATTCGACCGGACACGTTGAGGTATAGGTGGCGTATTGAGGTTGTCAGGCGGCCTCATTAAAAACCTGGCAAAATGATTTAAATGCCGAATATCCAATGGCAATGGCTGCTTAATTGACAGTCACGTTTCATTAATCTTAACCTGCGAGATTAATGAAACGACCACGAGCAGGTTAGTTTGATTCCTTTGCTCAGTGGGAATTAAATGAACTCTTAAACAGAGCTTGTTGCTGGAAATCCTGTCTATTGGAGTTCTGGATAACGAGATCAAAAAAATAGACTACGTACGTAGAAGCCTATGCTGAAATGTCTAGGGACGCGGGTTCAATTCCCGCCGCCTCCACCATTTACGAACCTGCAAAACAAAAAATTCACTAAAAAATCCTTGTGAGATATCGATACTTGCGGGAAAAGATTGCGCAAAATGAATGCTATTTCTTGCCGATGTCTCTAATTTTTATTTTTTCTCAGTAAAAACAACATCGTATAAAAGTGCAGCAACAATCCCGCCCAAGATGGGCCCAATCCACCACACATAGTGATAGGTAAACTGCGCCGATGCAATTGCAGGCCCAAAGGCGCGAGCGGGGTTCATAATCCCACCGCTAATGGGACCTCCAACCAAAGCGCCGAACAACACAACTACTCCTATAGTCAACCCAGCAAACCCCTTGTGTGCCCTTTTATCAACTGCCGTTCCAAACACCGTTAGTACAAGCAAGAAGCTGATGATGAATTCCATAACAATCCCCCGGAACAGAGAAACATCGTCCCCCAAAA
The DNA here is from genome assembly GCA_018968795.1 of Planctomycetota bacterium. Taxonomy (GTDB): domain Bacteria; phylum Planctomycetota; class Brocadiia; order Brocadiales; family Brocadiaceae; genus REEB58. The sequence continues at coordinate 1,155 of JAGWZR010000050.1, forward strand.
CACCCGCACCCAAGTAAACCGTATACAACGCATCGGGAAACAATGTTTTTAACGCAAAACCTGCCAATGAAGCGCCAGCAATCTGTGATAGTATATATTTTATTGCTGTATTTGGGTTAGTCCTTTTCGTGATCCAATAGGCAATGGTAACCGCTGGATTAATATGTGCACCTGAAACATAGCCAATTGCATAAATCACGGAGGTTGTACCCAAACCAAAGGCAATGGCGATCCCTAATGTGCCCAAGCCCTGCCCACCATTTCTTTTCAGATAGTAATCTACACATACCGCGCCTGCCGCAATAAAAACAAGGGCAAACGTACCCAGAAATTCAGCAACATATTTTTTAAATGTAGTCATCGCTTTCTCCTCATATAGCAAGATTATTACTCAACGAAATATTCCGTTAAGAAAATTTTTCAAATATCCCTTCAATGCCCGTTAAGGATGGAGGCAGCAAAGTATCTCGATAATCGAACCGCTCGTTTCTACAATGCAATTGCTTATACATTTACTGAAAAAATTTGTCAAGTATTTATTTGGCAAATCAAAGTCTTTGCCTTTTCAATGGCTGCTTCTTTCGTTGTTAGACTGCCGTCAAGTTGCTCATCTTCAATTTTCGTTAAAACATCTTTAAACAAAGGACCTGGTTTTAGCCCCATGGCAATGAGGTCGCGACCGGTAATGAGGGGTTTTGGTTTGACCTCCTCGTGAGTCAGCTTGTTAAACATCTCCTGACAATAATAGTAGTCTGACAGGTCGCCGCTGCTTGATAAGGCATCAATCCGGCACAGCGCCGCTAGCTCTTGATACCCTTCCTCTGCAAATAGCCTCTTGAGTTTGCTCAGCCGCATCTTCTGGGCATCCTTAAAATATAAGTGTTTCAGAACAAGCCAGACAATGCGTTCCTTTTCAGCAGAGGAGGTTTTTAGTCTATTACAGATTTTAGCCGCCATATCCGCCCCCACCTTTTCATGCAGATTAAATCGAATTCGGTCAGACTCCTCAAAAGTAACGGTCTTCCCGATATCGTGCAACAGTATCCCCATAGCCAATGTCCACGACGGTTTCTCCATGCCATGTTCAAGGCATACAGGGACAAGCTTAGATAAACATAATAGTGTATGCACGAAGACGTCTCCTTCTGGATGAAAATTTTCTGGCTGCCGCACACCTTTCATATTGGATACCTCTGGCAATATTTCTTGTAAAAGGCAGAATTCGTCCAGCAGCTTAATACCAATATGCGAATGCGGGCCTGTCAGTATTTTTGCAAATTCTTCCCGTATGCGTTCGGAGCTGACCACGTGGATTTGCGGCGCAAGCCGAATGATCGCCTTTTGCGTGTCTTCGTGAATGCGAAAATGAAAACGGCATGCAAAACGAACCGCCCGTATCATGCGCAGCTTGTCCTCTGTAAACCGTTCGATAGGATTTCCGATAGTACGAATAATCCCCGCCTTGATGTCTTCCTGCCCGCCGACATAATCCAGTATTTCATTCTTTATGGGGTTATAAAGCAGTCCATTGATGGTAAAGTCTCTTCGCTTTACATCGTTTTCAGGGGTACTGAAGCTTACATAATCAGGATGACGTCCATCACTGTAAGAGCCTTCCGTACGGAAGGTAGCCACCTCGAAGTTGTGCCCCTCCTTGACCACAATAACCACACCATACTGCACACCCACTGCAAAGGTCTTCTCAAAGAGTTTCATAATAACCTCGGGCAAGGCATTGGTGGCAATGTCGTAATCAGCGGATTCCTTTCCCATAATCATATCGCGCACACACCCGCCGGCAAAAAAGGCTTTATAGCCGTGCTCATGCAGGGTTTTTACAATTTCGAGGGCGTTTTGTTTAGCGGCCATGTTTGGGAAAGGTAAGAAAAATTCTGATCTAATACCACCGTGATGCGTCATTTGCGCCGCGTTCTCACTGCTAACGCCAAAACTCACAACTGCAGCGGTAGTTTACCGCATCCTGTGGAGTGAAATGTTAGCAGGTCAACTCTTTGCCTCTATTAGCTTACCGTTAACAAATTTATGAATTATGCTGGAAACATATGTCTGATAAGGCAAGCCCTCGGCTACTGCTTTTCTCTGCAATTCATTTAAGTCTCTTTCGGAAATCCTGATGTTTAATCTTTTATCTTTTTTTAATGTATTCCGGGCATACTGCATCAACTCTTTTTTTCTTTTAGAAAGGTTTTTTACTGGAATCCATTCTCCTTTTTCAAAACTGTCAAGGATTTCTTTTTCTTCTTTCGTCAATTTGGTTTTCATTGTTTTCCTCCAAGATATTTCTCCGTAGCCCTTCTGCTGGGAATAATCGTTTTCAGGAATAGTTCATCTTCGTTTTCAATATATGGGACAAGGTATGCGTAATTATTGATACCGACTACCATTATCCGTTGACCAGGATATTTTTGCTGGTTTGGATGTTGATAGTCATCCAACATATCACCTTTTTCTATATGAAAAATCACATCTTCAAAGCAGATACCCCTTATCTTTTTCAGAGCATAACTTTTTTCAGTATTCCAGTTGATATGCTTCATTAATTATACGGTATCACATTGTGTGCATTTTGGCAATAAAAATGAATTATGCCTTTATATATTTTTTCTTGCTAGATGATGGAATTGAGCGGCAACCGCAGACGGCGCGCAGAGAGCGGATGTTTGCGTTCGCTCTCATATTAGTGCCGGCAAGGCAGACAGGCTGTAAAGATTCGACACTTTTAATTCCCTCTTGATTTGTGTCTAGTTGCTCCAACGATAGAATTCAGTAGCGGCGTATTTATCCGCCCACTGGAATGACTTGTTATAACAAGTTCTTTATTTCGTTAACATCGAGTAGCCTCGAGGAGTGATAAACTGTAAGTATCTCTACTAATTCACCTCTTATTCTATAAATTATCCTGTAATTACCAATAATTACTTCTCTGATTTCTTTACGATTTAATTCTGGCACAACTCGTCCAGATTCAGGAAATAATTCTAAACGGTCTACTGCCTCGAAAACTTTTATTGTAAACATCCGTGCGTAATAATTTGAATCTTTTATAATAAAATTTGCTATAGCTTCAACATCCTCTAAAGATTGAGGAGTCCATTTTATTTTAGCCATTTTTTCATTTTCTCTTTTGCTTCCTCATGAGAAATACACTGGTCTTCATCTGCCTGTTTAATGCCTTTTTCAATTTTTGCAAGTAAATATAATCTCTCCATTGCTTCTTCAAGAGTAGTTTTTTCTGGTAAGTCACGTAAACTGTTCATTATCTTTTTCTTATCTAAAACAAACATTTTTTCACCTCCTCTTTTTTATTTTTGTTATAATATTCGCTTTTATCTTTATTCTATAAATTGTCAGCGTATTATCGGGTAGCGTAGTGGACGTTAAAGGGGAATTGCCCGCCAAAACCACAGGAATTGATACATATGCCCTTACTTATCTACCCCGCAGCAAGCCCAGGTGCGGCTCTTTGAAGGAGTAAAGGTTGTGGACACTTCCCTCGATTTGGGCAGACTGGGAACGCGCTTCAAAACGAAGCGTGCCGTCGTACAGTCCATTACAAAGTTCCTGAATGCTTCTATACCCTAGCTCCTGTAATGAATGCAGTAAACTCTGCATCAGATATTGAACGAGGTGTGTGACAGAACCTTTGTCTACAACCGTACCAGTGACGCCTTGAGCAACTTTTATTCGGTCTTCGGATGAAAGGTATCTCTTTCCTCCCCCCTTTTCCATCGCTTCATGAGACGCCATTCCCCTGTATTTTTTTACCCGCACGCCGCCTTCGTAAAAATATTCACCGGGCGATTCGCTAGTGCCGGCGAGTAGCCCCCCCATCATAACTGTGCTGGCGCCCAGCGACAATGCCTTTACAATGTGTCCAATATGGGATATACCACCGTCCGCAACAACAGGAATGTTGGCGTATTCTTTGGAAAATTTTGCCGTGTGGTAAACCGCCGAACCCTGAGACCTTCCAACCGCAAGCGTGTCCTGTGTGATACAGATAGAACCGCTGCCCATCCCGATGCGGAGGGCGTCTACCCCTGCATCAATCAATGACTTGCACTGATTGGCCGTAACGACGTTTCCCCCTATTACATCAAGATGCGGATATTTCTTTTTGATATATTTAATCGTATTGATTTGAAAGATGGAGTCTCCCTGTGAGGAATCGATTACAATAACGTCTACGCCTGCCTTAACCAGCTCGGCAAGACGCTCCTTATCTTCCTCTCGCGTAGAAAGCGCAGCTCCTACAAGGAGTTGCTTATCCTTATTCTTCGACGCACACGGAAAGTCCTCGTTCTTCAGCAAATCGGTGCGACTCATAAGAGACACGAGACGACCATTTTTATCTATAAGGGGAAGTTTTCCTTTTTTGCTTTCCTTGAGTATTTTGTTCCCCTCTGCAAGAGAGATTCTGGCTGGTGCAGTGACCAACTGGGTAGTCATGACTTCTTTCAATTTCTTCGTTCGATCCCTTTCAAAATCAATATCCCTCTTGGTTACGATGCCAACGAGTTTCGTGTTCAATGTGCCATCTTCTGTAATCGGAATACCTGAAAAACCATACATTTCCTTGAGATTATCCACGTCTTTGATCGTATTGTTCGGACCAAGTACGACAGGTTCTGTGATAAATCCATTTTCGAATCTTTTCACACGGCGTACCTCCTTTACCTGTTCCTCAACGGTGTTATTGTAATGGATAATGCCGATACCCCCCAGCATAGCCATACTGATGGCCATCTTGGATTCCGTTACAGTGTCCATAGGAGTGCTGACCACGGGTCTCTTGATTTTTATATTACGGGTAAGGTTGGTTTCAAGCGCGATCTCATCGAGTGAAAAATCGATGTGCCCCGGCAACAGGATAAAATCATTATAGGTGATACCCCCCTGACATTCAAAAAATGTTTTAGCGTCCAGTCCGTTGGGTGACATAAGATTTATTTTCGCCTCCAATTAAAAAACTCTGTTTCATATTTTAGTTCGTCGGTTGGAACCCCGCTTTAAATCTTGACGTGCCATTTTACTTTTTACGTTTTTTATTATAGCATCATATAGGGATCAACATCAACAACCGCTTGCACACTTTTTGAAGGTTTTAGTATATCTGCAACGCCTTGAACAGCATCGTGGATACTCTCGTAATCCTGTGCCTTCAACAGGAGATGCCACCGAAACATATTGTTAATCCTTGTCACTGGCGCTGGCGATGGTCCTAGTATTTCCAGATGATTCTCATTTGCTTTTACCATCTCCTTGAGTTTGTCAGCGACACTAAGAGATTTTTCTTTGGCTCTATCTTCCTGGCGACTGCGAAAGACAATCCGCGCTAATTTTCCAAAAGGAGGATAATTCAATTGTTTTCGATATTCAAGTTCTTTTCTTGCAAATCCCCCGTAATCATGGGCGGCGGCATACGTGATACTGTAGTGCCGTGGATTAAAAGATTGCACCACCACGCGCCCCCCTTTGGGGCCTCTGCCCGTACGGCCTGCAACTTGCAAAATGAGCTGAAACGTCCGTTCGCTTGAGCGAAAATCGGGCAGGTTAAGCATTGTGTCCGCCGAGATTACTCCCACCAGGGTAACGTTGGGAAAATCCAACCCCTTTGCAATCATTTGTGTGCCAAGCAGTATTTGAATCTCTCCACGCCCAAAAGCTGTTAAGACCTTTTCGTGTGTATCACGCACGCGCATAGAATCGCTGTCCATCCTTACAATTTTATAGTTGGGAAACCTGGACGCAATCTCATCCTCAATTTTTTCAGTTCCAAAACCACGATAGTTAATACGATTGATCATGCAATCTGGACATGATTCGGGAGGATGTTGTTCCGCATGGCAATAATGGCATAAAGTTGTACCTAATTTCTTATGAAAGGTCATGGGAATATCGCATCGGCTGCATTTTAACACAAATCCACACCGTTTGCAGTGAATATACGGCGCAAACCCTCTCCGGTTCAAAAACAGAATCACTTGCTCATTTTTAGCTAACGCCTGATTCATGTAATATTCCAATCGCTGGGAAATAATATTGTACCCCCTGCGTTTGTGCGCTTCTTCGGTCATGTCAACAATATCAACAGGAGGAAGTTGCCGCCCTCCGATTCTTTTGGAAAGAACGACTTTTTCGTAATTTCCAATCGTTGCATTGTAATAACTTTCGAGGGATGGGGTAGCAGTGCCCAATATGACCATTGCGTTTTCACAACCCGCCCTGAAAATAGCGATATCTCTGGCATTATAACGAGGACTGTTTTCCTGCTTATACGTATTCTCATGCTCCTCGTCCATAATAATCAGTCCGACATTTTTCAAAGGGGCAAATATAGCGGATCGCGCGCCTATCACAATATCTACCTTGCCTTCTTTGATATCGCTCCATTGCGAATGGTGAAACGTCCCCAGGAGGTGGCTGTGTAACACGGCCACATTGTTGAACCGCGCCTTTATCCTTTGGATGGTTTGCGAAGTGAGCGATATCTCAGGAACGAGAAATATGACCTTTCTACCCTGCTCAATCACCTTCGCAATAGTTTGAAGATAGATTTCCGTCTTGCCGCTGCCCGTAACACCATGAATAAGGATAACGCCGGGCTTGGGTTGCGCGAGTTTCTTGTTGATGACATCATAGGCGTTTTGCTGCTCAGGTGTAAACGTTAAATGTGGCTGCAATGGGTCATTACAAGACGCATTTACAGCATCCACGAGCCTGTTCGCAATGGTAATAAAACCCTTCTTTTCCAGTTGACGAAGGACGGGCATCTTGCAGCCGCTCATATTGATCAGTTCCTTTGCGCTTATTTCACCTTCTATACCGCCTTTACTAGAGGAGGATAAGGGGGAATTGTTCCTATTGTCTTCCGTATCGCAACGTGATATACCTACTCTACCAGAAATAGTTAAGAGAATTTCCAGCGCCTTCGCTTGCTTCGGCGCGCGGGTCTTTATTTGCAAGAGAGTTTTATCGTCAAGTTCCGCGAGACGACCGCAACACTTAACGAATGCGTCCCATTTTTCCTTCGTCCTGCTGCGCACAACAGGCGGGATAACGGCGGAGATAGCCTCTCCCCAGCCACAACAGTAATGAGACGATAGCCATTTTGTAATCTTAAGCATAAGAGCATCGGTTAGTGGAAACGTATCGATTACACTGATAATATCTTTTGTCTTGCCTGTAAATGGAATGTCGGTAAACCCGACGCAAAACCCCGTGATTATTTTATTTCCAAAGGGTATTTTTACCCGCATACCGACCGTAAGGCTGTCTCTTAAGTGAGGAGGAATGCTGTAATGAAATATCTTATTTAAAGGAATATTGACAACCACTTCTGCGTATAGTTTTGGGGGTGGTTGATTTGCTGGAATGGTTTCATTTGTTGGTATTAGATCAGTTGGGCATGTGGAAGGTAAGTTCTGATTGACAAGTTTGGTATGCATACTTTTTGGGATTACCATAGTAATTAACGACTAAAGGGCAGCACGGACAAACAAGTTTGGCCATGCCTAACCTAAAATCAATGATGTTCAAATTATAAATACCCGAATAACTTAAAACAAACTTTTTTTATTATTGAGCTTTTAAGGGAGATTTTTAATTGTCCAGAATTGTGGATAAATCTCCTGCTGAGAAAGGATGTGTATTCAAATACGGTTTGAAATAAGGAAACCAACCTGCAACGCCTCACTCTGACAATAGAATAAGGCACAGCCGAAACATTCCCAAAAAGGAAGAACTATACAATTGTTGAGAAATTGGGAAAATAAGCTTTTATATCTGAACCTCCTCCAAACTTTTTGGCACGTAAGCATCAAGGCTTAATCGCTCTCGAACGGTTTTGGCAAAGGCCAAAGCGGTTTCTTCTTCACCGTGAACCACAAAAATTCGCTGTGGCTTCTTTTTGAATTTACTAAGCCAATCCAGAAGTTCGTCACGGTCGGCATGGGCTGAAAGACCGCCAATGGTGTAAATCTTGGCGTTTACCGCAATCTCTTCGCCAAATATCCTTACTGTTTTTGCCCCCTCAACAATTCTGCGGCCTAAAGTGCCCTGCGCCTGATATCCCACAAATATGATACTACACTCCGGACGCCATAGGTTGTGCTTCAAATGATGGCGGATGCGGCCTGCCTCACACATACCGCTCGCAGATATGATAATAGCGGCGCTCTTGATCTTGTTGATCTCCATAGAATCCTCGATTGATTCTGTAAACTTCAAGGTAAGCGTGCTTTTAGGGAATTGCCCCTTCTCTATAAGTTCTAAGGTCTCTTTGTCCAGACACTCCGGATGTTTTAACGTAATGCGCGTAGCTTGCAGCGCCATGGGACTATCTACAAAGACTTGAAGGTGATTTAACTTCCCTTCCCTGGAGAGTTGATTCAGGATATAAAGAATGTCCTGCGTCCGGCCCACGGCAAAGGAAGGAATAACCACATTGCCGCCTCTTCTCAAAGACTCTGAGACCGCCTGCGCAAATTCATCGATAGTTTCTTTTATTCCCTTGTGCTTTCGATTGCCATACGTTGATTCAATAAAGACATAGTCCCCTTCTTCAATGGGCGTAAAGTCATTAATCAAAGGTAAATTCTTTTGACCAAGATCGCCGGAGAAAACCAGCTTCTTTTCCGACGTATCGCCCTTTAGCCATATCTCAATGATGGCAGAACCAAGAATATGCCCTGCCTCCTGAAATCTCGCCCTAATGCCGTTACCCAAATCTATTGTTTCGCCACAGTTAACCCCCCGAAAATAAGCGAAACTATCGACGGCTTCCTGGATGGTATACAAGGGCTTCACGGAAGATTTTCCTGCCCTGATTCGCCTCTTATTTTCCCATTCTGCATCGCGTTCGTGTATATGGGCTGAGTCCAACAGCATAACGCCACACAAATCTACTGTGGCCTTGGTGGTGAGGATTTTACCCCTGAAACCGTCCTTTACGAGTTTTGGAATAAGGCCTGAATGGTCGAGATGCGCATGGGTTAGCAATAGATATTGAACGTCTGATGACTTGAATGGGAAAGGCTCAACATTCCTTTTTTCATTGTCCTTGGT
>JAGWZR010000051.1 GCA_018968795.1 Planctomycetota bacterium
AGAAAGGCGAGGGCGTTCCTACCTCCTTTCTTTTATAGTCCTCAAATAATCTTCCTGCAGCGCCAGAATTTATAGCAATATGAAAACTCTCACTTGACGACAGTATCATTACATGATATTATAATAGTGTGATTGAATCTTTTGCCAATGAAGAAACGGAAAAGATATTTAAAGGTGTAGTATCCAGGAAACTACCAATAACTATTCAAAAAACAGCCCGGCGTAAACTTTTATACTTGGATGATGCCGATAGTTTACATGATTTGACAGCACCACCTGGGAATAGATTTGAAGCACTTCATGGAAGTCGAGAAGGTCAACATAGTATTCGCATTAACGACCAATGGTGAATTTGCTTCAGGTGGGCAAACGGTAAGGCGAAAGATGTAGAAATTGTTGATTATCACAAATGAAAGGATAAATATGGAAAAACTACCACCCATCCACCCTGGCGAAGTATTATTGGAAGACTTTATGAAACCTTTAGGATTGAGCAATTATCGTGTAGCTAAAGATATAGGTGTACCGGCATTGCGGATTAGTCAGATCGTGCGCAGACGGCGCTCGATTACAACAGACACGGCAATGAGGTTGGCACGTTACTTTGGCACAAGTGCGGCGATATGGTTACGATTACAAGCCCGATATGATCTTGAAATAGCAGAAACCAAAATGACGAAACGTATCAACCGTGAGGTCAAAATATTACAAGCAACACAGTCTTCAACATCAAACAGTTAGAAATTGAATAGTATAAAGCGCCTAGCATCTATCCAGTTATCGTCTATCATGAATATTTAATTGCACTTTATACGCAATCATTCATAAACAATAAACCGTCATAATTGTCTTAATGAATACGGTTGATACTGTTTAGATGCCTACTTTTCCCTTCAAAAGCTCATTCACCATCTTCGGGTTTGCCTTGCCTTTTGTCTCTTTCATTACCTGCCCGACCAGAAAGGCGAGGGCGTTCTTTTTACCCTTCTTGTAATCCTCTATTACACTAGGATTGCTAGCTATAATTTTATCAATTACCGCTTCAATCAGTCCTTCGTCGCTTATTTGTGTTAGTCCTTTTTCTTCTATAATTTTTTGAGGATCTTTTCCTGTCTGAACCATCTCGGAAAATACTTCTTTAGCAATGGTTGAGCTTATCGTGCCTTTTTCAACAATTTCTACTAATAAAGCTAGTTGCTTTGGCTTAATCTGCAAGCTGTTAATATCTAATTTCCTATCTTTTACTTCTCTCAATAAATCGTTTGTAATCCAGTTAGAAAATGCCTTGGGACGATCCATGATTTTCACGCATTCCTCAAAGGAATCAGCAAGCACCTTTTCTTCTGTAAGAATACTGGCATCATAATCCGAGAGTTTAAATGCCTCAACAAACCTCTGTTTTCTTGCAAGTGGAAGTTCGGGTATAGAATTTTTTATTGCAGATAGCCACTTTTCGTCAATCAAAACAGGCAAAAGGTCTGGCTCAGGAAAATAACGATAATCCTGAGATTCTTCCTTCGAGCGCATTCGCGCACTCTTACCGTTTACCTCATCCCACAAACGTGTCTCCCTATCAATGGTTTCACCCTTATCCAGCAATGCAGACTGCCTTATTGCCTCGTATTCAATTGCCTTTATAACAGACTTCATCGAATTAAGATTTTTTATTTCTACCCTGTTGCCAAGCTTGTCAATCCCTTTTTTCCTGAGTGAAATACTCGCCTCAAATCGGAGAGAACCTTCCTGCATCTTGCAATCAGAAACTTCTGTGTATAAAAGTATCTTTCTCAAGGTCTGCATGTAGCTATCCACCTCATCTACAGTTCTCATGTCCGGATAAGATACAATCTCAAGCAATGGAACTCCAGCCCTGTTGAAATCTACCAGACTATAATCTGCACCGGTTTCTTCTGGATGAATAAGTTTCCCTGCTTCCTCTTCCAAATGAACATTGTGAATACGGATTGTCTTTCTGTTACCATTTAGATCAATATTCATACATCCATTTATACCCAAGTTATAATAGTTTTGAGATATCTGGTAGTTTTTAGGCAAATCCGGATAGTAATAACTTTTTCTATCGAAATTCGTAAACCGGTTAATCTCACAATTTAATGCAACCGCCGCTTTGAGTGCATACTCAAAAGCTTTTTTATTCATCACGGGCAAAACACCTGGCATACCAAGACATACAGGACATACCTGTGTATTGGGCTCAGCGCCGAATTGCGTACTACACCCGCAAAACAGCTTCGTTATAGTAGCTAATTCTGCATGGGTTTCTAAACCGATAACAACTTCGTATTCCATAATAGACATCTCTTATTTTTATACCACGGAAGCCTTTAATGCCGGTTTCTTCAAATGAAAATCAGTTTTCCGCTCAAAGGTATAAGCAATTTGTAATAATTTTTTCTCTTCAAAATGCCTTGCAAGGATTTGCATCCCGATGGGCAACCCTTCTTTTGAAAACCCGCAAGGAATAGAAATACCAGGAATACCTGCAAGATTAGCTGGAATGGTATAAATATCGGAAAGATACATTTCTAAGGGATTGTTAGCGCGCTCCCCAATTTTAAAGGCAGGCACAGGGGATGTAGGACAAATTATGCAGTCAACCTTTTCAAAGGCAATATCAAAATCTTTTTTTATTAAACTTCTTACTTTCGATGCTTTTAGATAATACGCATCATAATACCCAGAACTCAGCGCATAGTTTCCCAGCATGATGCGACGTTTGACTTCATTCCCAAACCCCTCAGACCGTGTGCGACAATACATGTCTACTATTCCAGATGCTCTGTCTGTTCTGTAACCATATCTAACGCCGTCGTACCGCGCTAAATTAGAGCTTGCCTCTGCGTTGGCAACAATATAGTAAACCGCAACTGCATACTCGGTATGAGGCAAAGATATGTCAACAATTTTTGCACCAAGCTGTTTATATATTTTCAAGGCGTCCTTTACCGCGTTATCGACATCTTTATTTAAACCTCCAGCAAAGTACTCCTTGGGGATACCGATTTTTAGACCATCAACCCCAGAATCAATTCCGTTTGAATAATCAGGGACAGGTACTTGCGCAGAAGTTGAGTCGTGTAAATCATGGCCTGCAATTACCCGCAACAGCACTGCTGCATCTCTAACGTCTTTTGTCACTGTGCCAATCTGATCTAAGGAAGATCCAAAGGCAACGAGACCATACCGTGATACGCGCCCATAGGTTGGCTTTACACCAACAACGCCACAGAGGGCTGCAGGCTGCCTGACAGAACCACCCGTTTCAGAACCTAAAGCCATAAATGAAAGATCAGCAGCGACAGCCGCAGTTGAGCCACCACTTGATCCACCCGGCACATAATTATAATTCCAAGGGTTACGGGTTATCTTGAAGCTGGAGTTTTCTGTAGATGAGCCCATTGCAAATTCGTCTAAATTCGTCTTGCCAACAATTATTGCATCTTCTTCTTTTAGACGTTTAACAGCAAAGGCATCGTAGGGGGGTATGAAATTCTTAAGAATTTTTGAGGCACACGTAGTGTGTAAATTTTTGGTACAGATGTTATCTTTAATAGCAATTGGTATACCAGCAAGCAAACCGAGCTTTTCGTTCCTTTCAAGCTTCTTATCAATTTCTGTCGCTTTTTTAATAGCATCTTCTTCGTTTATGGTTATATAAGCCTGAACATGCGGTTCAATATCTTTCATCCGCTCAAAAAATAGTTTAATAACATCTTTTGCACGGATTTCTTTGGATAATATTTTTTCTTGTATCTGGAGTGCGGTGGATTCTAAAAGTCTCAAAGACACTTCTCTTATTTCAATTCTTTATTCAATTACCTTTGGTACTTTAAAAAACACGCCCATCGCGGCAGGAGCGTTGAGTTGGACATCTTCTATTGAAATTGACGGTTCTAATGTATCACCCCTAAACACGTTGGATTCGCTTACGGCATACGCCATTGGTTTGACATCCTCAGTATTTAATTTGTTCAGTTTTTCTATATAGGACAATATATCACTGAGCTGGTGAATAAACACTTCTTTTTCCTGATCGGAAAGTTTAATCCGGGAAAGATTTGCAATGTATTCAATAGTCTTTTTATCAATTTTCATAGAAAGATGGCCGAGTAACGTGTTTCTATGATGCCTGCTTTACTACTTTACCGGCGCTAATGCATCTGGCGCAAACCTTAATCTTTCTGACAGTCCCATCTATATTGGCTTTTACTCTCTGCAAATTTACCTTGAACTTTCTTTTTGTCTTCCCTGTAATTTTTCTTCCGACACCGCCCTTCCACTTTGCCAAACCTCTCCGTTCAATCTGATTTCCTACCTGCGTCTTTTTCCCGCATATTGTACATACCTGCGACATAATTTACCCCCACTTTGAAACATTTCTATTTTGTTGTATCATTACTTTTTTTCATACAATCCTCACACAAACCTTGTATCTGCAACCGATGCGACTCCGCCTTGAAATTATTTTCCCTGCAAACTTCGTCTTGTAGTTTTTCTATCCTATATTCTACAAATTCAATTATCTTTCCGCAACCATTACAAACCAAATGATCATGATGCTCATGCCCATATACGTGTTCATAATGAGCATGTCTTTCTCCAAAAATAACCTCTCTCAATAAACCGCTCTTTACCAGCAAGGAAAGAGTACGATAAATCGTAGCCTTTGAAATTTTCAAATCATTAAGCCTGAGATCAACGAGCAACTCGTCAGCTTCGAAATGCTTATGGTTTGCAAATACACGATCTAGTATCGCTTGTCTTTCTGCGGTAAATTTCAATTTCTTGGATTCAAGGTATTCTTTAAATACATCCTCTTTTGAAAGCATATCAATTTGAATTATTTAAAACCGACCTCATCAAGAATCTTACTTTAAATAAAAAACCCATCCCGAAAAAATCGGGACGGGTTTTTGTGAGATTCCCGGCAGTAACCTACTCTCCCGTCTTTCGACAGTACCATCGGCGTAAGAACCTTAACTACCGTGTTCGGAATGGGAACGGGTGTTTCATTCTTACTATGCCCACCGGAATAAATGAGTTTAATTATCATGAATGACTTAACGGTAACAATTGACACTTTGCATGTAAAATATAAAAGTCAAGCTTTTCGACTAATTAGTACCAGTCAGCTTAGTATATTACTATACTTACACCTCTGGCCTATCAACCTTGTAATCTTCAAGGTGTCTCCCTTCCATATAAATGGAAAATGATATCTAGTTTTGGAGTAGGCTTCATGCTTATATGCTTTCAGCATTTATCCTTTCCGTACATAGCTACCCAGCGATGCCGTTAGCACGACAACTGGTACACCAGAGGTACGTCCATCCCGGTCCTCTCGTACTAAGGACAGATCTCCTCAAATATCACCCACCCACGGCAGATAGGGACCGACCTGTCTCACGACGGTCTAAACCCAGCTCGCGTACCGCTTTAATCTGTGAACTCCAGAACCCTTGGGACCTTCTCCAGCCCCAGGATGCGATGAGCCGACATCGAGGTGCCAAACCGCCCCGCCGCTATGGACGCTCGGGGGCGATCAGCCTGTTATCCCCGGAGTACCTTTTATCTGTTGAGCGATGGCGTTTCCACACACAACCACCGGATCACTAGGCCCTGCTTTCACACCTGCTTGACTTATAGGTCTCACAGTTAAGCTTCCTTCTGCCCTTACACTCTACGTGCGGTTGCCAAGCGCACTGAGGAAGCCTTTGGACTCCTCCGTTACTCTTTGGGAGGAGACCGCCCCAGTCAAACTGCCCACCTATCACTGTCCCAAATCCGGATTCACGGAACTTGGTTAGAATTTTAACATAGTAAGAGTGGTATTTCAACGGCGACTCCATCCCGGCCAGGGCCAGGACTTCTTAGTCTCCCACCTATCCTACGCATACTGTGCCAAAACCCAATAATAGGCTACAGTAAAGGTTCACGGGGTCTTTCCGTCTTGCCGCGGGTACGTGGCATCTTCACCACGACTACAATTTCGCCGAGTCCCTCGTTGAGACAGTACCTAAGTCGTTACGCGATTCATGCACGTCAGTAATTATCTGACAAGGAACTTCGCTACCTTAGGACTCTCATAGTTAGAGCCGCCATTCACCAGAGCTTCAGTTCTGAGCTTCGCATCCTTTCGGACACTAACCCATCCCCTTAACTTTCTGGCATCGAGCACGCGTCAGTCTCTATACGTTGATTTTATATCTTAGCAGAGACTTGTGTTTTTAGTAAACAGTCGCCCAGGCATTATTCACTGCGGCCCCGAATAAATTCGGGGCACTCCTTCTCCCGAAGTTACGGAGTGATTTTGCCGAGTTCCTTAACGAGGGTTCTCTCGAGCGCCTTAGGATCCTCTCCTTGCCTACCTGTGTCAGTTTTAGTACGGACACCATAATAGCTTGCAAACGAGGCTTTTCTTGAGAGATGCTCCGGTTACTTAAAGGCATACGCCCACGTACTCACCTTCGATGCCATACGTCTCGGATTTGCCTGAGACAACACCTCCGGCTTGAACAAACCGTGTCTATTAGGTTTGCTAACCTTCACACCTCTGTCCCCCCATGCTCAAACGCTATTACGGTGGCACAGGATTATTAACCTGTTGTCCATCGTCTACGCCTTTCAGCCTCGACTTAGGCTCCGGCTAACCCTGGGCGGATTTACCTTCCCCAGGAAACCTTAGGCTTACGGCGAATAAGATTCTCACTTATATTATCGCTACTTATACCGGCATTATCACTTCTATCTCGTCCAAGAGTCTTTTCAGTCTCTCTTCAACCTATCATAGAACGCTCCCCTACCACTTTTGAGATTACGCATAATCTCAAAAATCCGAAGCTTCGGTAATAGACTTGAGTCCCGTAATATTTTCGGCGCAAGAATGCTCGGTTAGTAAGCTATTACGCACTTTTTAAATGATTGCTGCTTCTAAGCCAACATCCTAACTGTCTTCGCACTCTCACTTCCTTTATCACTTAGTCTATTTTAGGGACCTTAGCTGTCGGTCTGGGTTGTTTCCCTTTTGACAATGAAGTTTATCCCCCATAGTCTGACTCTTATGGTACATACAACGGTATTCGGAGTTTGATTGAACTTGGTAGTCTGGTGGACCCCAAAATTCATTCAGTATCTCTACCCCCATTGTATAATTTCATAAGGCTAGCCCTAAAGCTATTTCGAGGAGAACCAGCTATCACCAAGTTTGATTAGACTTTTACTCCTCCACTCAGTTCATCGCCTCGCTTTTCAACGCAAGTGCGTTCGGACCTCCACGAACTTTTACATTCGCTTCATCCTGACCAAATGTAGATCACCTGGTTTCGGGTCTACTATGCACTACATAATCGCGCATTTCACACTCGCTTTCGCTACGGCTCCGTCCCTTAAGGACTTAACCAAGCAATGCACAGTAAGTCGCCGGTTCATTATGCAAAAGGCACGCGGTCACACGTGATTCCATAAATTATGGAACCATAGTGCTCCCACCGCTCGTAAGTACACGGTTTCAGGTTCTTTTCATTCCCCTAACAGGGGTTCTTTTCATCTTTCGCTCGCGCTACTTGTGCGCTATCGGTTGCTGAGAAGTATTTAGCCTTAGAGAGTGGACTCCCCTAATTCACATCCGCTTTCACGAGACGGGTGTTACTTGGGAAATTGCAAAGAAAGCGTAATTTTTTTCGCCTACAGGACTATCACCTTCTATGGTTAGGCTTTCCTGCACTATTCAGCTAAAAATTACGTTTGTAACTTTCCAGACAGTCCTTGTCCTGTCTCATGCAATCCCCACGACCCCAGATATGCAACACACAAGGGTTTGACACACATCTGGTTTGGGCTTTTTCCCTTTCGCTCGCCGCTACTAAGGAAATCGATCTTTCTTTCTTTTCCTGGAGTTACTGAGATGTTTCACTTCTCTCCGTTTACCTCGATATCCTATGTATTCAGATATCGATGCTATGGCATAAACCCATAGCAGGTTTCCCCATTCGGAAATCTTCGGCTCAAAGCTTGTTTGGCAGCTCCCCGAAGCTTATCGCAGTCTTCCACGTCCTTCGTCGTCTCTCAGCACCTAGACATCCACCATGTACCCTTTGTAGCTTGACAATTATTTTACATTAACAAAGAGGATCAAATTGCTACCCGTTAAGTATTCACTTTTCAAAGAACAATTTCTTTACTTTAGATTTTATAAACGATCTAAAGGTTGGTGGAGATGAGCGGGGTCGAACCGCCAACCTCTGCCTTGCAAGGGCAGCGCTCTCCCAGTTGAGCTACATCCCCTGTTTCAAAAAATATAAGGTGATGGGCCTAAGTGGACTCGAACCACTGACCTTTCCCTTATCAGGGGAATGCTCTAAACCAACTGAGCTATAGGCCCAATATTTATATTCTCTTGGGCCGCAATCTCACTTTTACACTTATATTATGACCTTGCATTAAAAACCATCGTATTCTAAAAATCAGAAGTCTCCTGCGTGCGATGTAGACTGTCATTCTTTTTTAACTCCTTAGAAAGGAGGTGATCCAGCCGCAGGTTCTCCTACGACTACCTTGTTACGACTTAGTCCTCCTCACAAAACACACCTTAGGCACTTCCGTCCCTTGCGGGTTTGGCCGGTGATTTTGGGTGCATCTTGCTTGGGTGGCTTGACGGGCGGTGTGTACAAGGCTCGGGAACATATTCACCGCGGCGTAGCTGATCCGCGATTACTAGCGATTCCTACTTCATGGAGGCGGGTTTCAGCCTCCAATCTGAACTGAGATCGGTTTTCTGGGTTTCGCTCCATCTCGCGATTTGGCATCCCTTTGTACCGACCATTGTAGCACGTGTGCAGCCCGGGATATAAGGGCCATGATGACTTGACGTCATCCCCACCTTCCTCCGTCTTGACGACGGCAGTCTCTTTAGAGTGCCCAGCATAACCTGTTGGCAACTAAAGACAAGGGTTTCGCTCGTTAGGGGACTTAACCCAACGTCTCACGACACGAGCTGACGACAGCCATGCAACACCTGTGATAGCTATGGACTGGATACCATTCGTCACCATTTCTGGTTCCTACTTCTACCATGTCAAACCCCGGTAAGGTTCTTCGCGTTGCATCGAATTAAGCCACATGCTCCACCGCTTGTGCGAGCCCCCGTCAATTCTTTTGAGTTTTAGCCTTGCGGCCGTACTTCCCAGGCGGGGCACTTAATGCGTTAGCTCCGGCAGAGAGATAATCAAAACCCCTCTACTTAGTGCCCATCGTTTACGGCTAGGACTACCGGGGTATCTAATCCCGTTTGATCCCCTAGCTTTCGCACACTCAGCGTCAGTTACGGGCCAGAGAGCCGCTTTCGCCGCCGGCGTTCCTTCTGATATCTACGCATTTCACCGCTCCACCAGAAGTTCCACTCTCCCCTCCCGCACTCAAGCCCTGTAGTATCAGATGCTGTTCTTCCGTTAAGCAGAAGGCTTTCACAACTGACTTTCAAGGCCGCCTACGTGCTCTTTACGCCCAATAATTCCGAACAACGCTTGCCGCCTCTGTATTACCGCGGCTGCTGGCACAGAGTTAGCCGTGGCTTCCTCCGGAGCCTTAGTCAAGTAAGGACGCTATTAACATCCTTACATTTCTTAACTCCCGACAGTGGTTTACAACCCGAAGGCCTTCTTCCCACACGCGGCGTCGCTTCGTCACCCTTTCGGGCATTGCGAAAGATTCTCGACTGCAGCCTCCCGTAGGAGTCTGGGCAGTGTCTCAGTCCCAATGTGGCCGACCACCCTCTCAGGCCGGCTACCCGTCTTCGCCTTGGTAGGCCATTACCCTACCAACTAGCTGATAGGACATTGACCCCTCTCTAAGCAAATGGAGCCTTTCGACTCCAGACATTTGACTATCAATACTGAAGTATCAATAGTATTATTGAGTATTAGCAACCCTTTCGGTAGTTTCGATTGCTCGAAACGTTGTTATCCTCATCTTAAAGGTAGGTTATCAATGCATTACTCACCCTTACGCCACTCGATTTGTACCCCTTTCGGGATACTCCCTCGTTCGACTTGCATGCCTAATCCACGCCGCCAGCGTTCGTTCTGAGCCA
>JAGWZR010000361.1 GCA_018968795.1 Planctomycetota bacterium
TCTTGCATACAAAGAAAGAGGATAGCTCATACCAAAATACAGGAGGGCTGTAATAATTCCCAACTTGAAAAAATCCATTGAGGCAGCCGCCAATATACTATAACTCTTCGTGAGCTCTACCATGGCAATAACGGAAACCAAAGACGAATCCTTAAACAAGGCAATAAAATCATTGGTCATAGATGGCAAGACAATACGCAATGCCTGCGGTAAAATAATTCGCCTCAGGGTCAACCGTCTTGACATACCCAGAGACAACGCCGCCTCCGTTTGCCCTTTAGATACGGCCTGTATGCCCGCGCGATAAATCTCGGCTTCATAAGCAGCGTAGTTCATGCCTAATCCCAGAATAGCAGCGACAAAGGCGCTCAGGGTAATACCGATGTTAGGGAGACCGTAATACAAAATATACAACTGGATAAGGAGGGGCGTACCTCGATAAACCTCAATGTAAGCTGTAGAAATCTTTTGCAGCCATTTATTGCCGTAAAGTCTCATAATCGCCAAGCCCAACCCCAAACCGATAGCAATTACCATGGACAAAAGGGAAATGCCTATCGTAGTCACCGCACCTTTCAACAGGGTTGGTAAAAATGTGGTTACTACAAGCGGCGACTTCTCAGAAGCCGAAGGAGGACTTTCTGTATACTTTTGTAAAAGTCCCTCATGCAGCAAAAGCTTCTCTTGCGAAGCATTCCACAATCCCCACCGATCATAAATCTTCTTTAATTCTCCCGACCTTAAAAGCCTCTCGATGATCTTATTCAACTCCTCGGCCAGAGCGGGATCTTCCTTTCGCACAGCAATGCCATAGTATCCTTCACCCACAGGTTCACCCACCAGATGCAGTTGTGGATTCGGCATAGCATAGTACGAAGCAATGGGTAAGTCCACAAAAACCGCATCGATGCGATTCAATAAAAGGTCCTTAAACGCTTCCACCTGCCCATAGAGATTGACGGTTACATCCCCCATCTCTTCCAACATCCGTTTGGCTACGGTGTTGTACAAGGTGCCAACCTTCTTGCCATGAAGGTCCTCAAAACGGTGAATGCGATTGTCAGAGGCGCGAACAACAATTTGCTCAGCATACACATAATACGGACGGGTAAACAATACTGCCTGCTCCCTATCTGGAGTGATCTCGATACCGTTCAGTGCAATATCAAAGTCGCCTCGCTGGAGGGAAAGCAGAATGCTATCCCATGCGTTCTGGAAGCGCTGAACCTTTACCCCCAATTCCCTGGCAATGGCATCCATAAGCTCCACCTCAAAACCGATGAGCTTTTGGGGATGTTTGGGATCGTGGAATGCGTAGGGAGCGCCTCCCTCCGCATCAAATCCCCACGTCAATACCCCAGAACTCCTTATCTTTTCAAGGGTATTCTGATATGCAAACGTGTCACTGATGGACAAGCAGAGTACAGAAAACGAAATCTGTATGAACAAAATACTCCGAATTATAGAACGCTTATATTTCATAGCACACTGTAACCTCTCTAGGAATCTCGGACACAGATGGGCGCGGATTATCAAGGTAAAAACCAAAAAGACAAAATCCTCATCTGTGTGTATCGGCACAAATCTGTATCCAAACTAAATCGTGAAATATAAGCCATTCATTGAATCTTCTCAAGACAATTTCAATTTTTATCGTTTTAAAAACACACTCAATTTGCAATAATACCTTGACAATAAAAAGGGAATTAAGCTATAAATTATCCCTTGATTTATTGCTTAGGAATTTCATTCTTTTGTGATTCCCCTCTAGCCTCCCCCTGTCCCCCTCAGTGAGGGGGATAAAGGGGGAGGGGTGTGTAAGTTTGCCGCAACACACCCCCCAGCCCCTCTTTCTAGAGGGGAGATTAAAAGTTGCTGCCAAAGGCAGCCTAATTTATTGTCTTATGATAATTCATCGGGACGT
>JAGWZR010000362.1 GCA_018968795.1 Planctomycetota bacterium
TTATTCCAACCTTTTTTCTTATCTCATCACTAAATCTTTCCTGGTACTTTTCTATGGAGTTACCCGTATCGGTCCAATTAGAAAATTCCACTTCGTTCTTTCCTTTTGTAATCACCACATTCGAATTTATATCTATTTCTATTATTTCGCGGTCAATAATCAAACTTCCATTCCTGTTATAAATAACATTTCCTACAAAATTATTATTTTCTCTGTTACGAAATGTTAAAAAACATGCGGCCGCTCTATTTTTCAGCTTCACGTCTTCTGTTCCTAAAATAATTCCAATGATTCTTAAGTAATTTTCAGTACGGCCTAATTTATTCAACTGCAAATTAGAAAGTATTGCATGAGTTGTTCTTGAAATTCCATTCATTGTCTCATATGCTTTCTCTCTTTTTTCTGTTTCCACTCCTCTTTGTTTTATTAATTTTATAATAATCCCGTTACTCAGAAGGATGACTGATACTAACCCAAATAAGGGGACAACATATTCGAATAGCTTACCCGAAAGGCAGTTGCACCATCCATGTAAATAAAAATGACCTGCCTTAATACTTATAAAGGCAACAATTGAGAGAACTGTTCCAAAGACTAAAATAAAAGATTCTTTCCTCATAAATAATACACTACTATTTGTCTATGTTCTCAGAAACTAAATCATCAACCATCTTAAGACCCCTGCGTTTTCACAAGCAGATCAACTATGAGATTAAATTCATCCCTTGTAAACCAATCTTTTTTAAAACTCTGTTTCGCCAGTATCCGCATATCTACAACGCACTTTTCCCACTCCTTCTTAGATTTTCGTTCCAAAAGTATCCTGCCCAATTCATGACATACGAGGCATTTTTCTACCATTATTTGTGCCGCTATGTCATCACGCATCATCCTCCCCCTTTCGACAAGATACTCTATAAGGATAGGAATGTCCTCATCCAAGAACAATTCAGGTGCATTGTCGCGCATTCTTTGTACCGTTTCCACCCACTCCTCTCTTGCTTTATCTTTATTAAGTATCCTGCTTATAGTATGGCACTTTGTACACCTATCGATAAAGAGTAATTGAGTGTCAGCGTATGTTCTCTTTTGAGAGACAGAGACTATATTCTCTTTTCTCTTCCCAACAATCTCGCTAATTATCTGCATCCCATCCTCTTCGGTAATCCACAACTTGTTCTTTTGCATCATTCGAGTAACGCAGGCGCGCCATTCACTTTCAGTCTTAGACTCAGCAAATACTCGCTCAAGCGTATGACACTTTGAGCATTTTTCTTCATATAAAAATTGCGGCACTTTATAGTGGAATTTCTCTCCCGCTTCTTGCGCCTGTCCATAGCATACAGAAAAAGACACCATGAGTATCACAAATAATATTGAAAATCTTAACATAAAATCTATCCCACATTTTACCACCAAATCTCCTAAGCCACTTTTCATCGAAATGGAAGTTTTTGTGAATAGTATTGAGGTATTATTTTCACTTTTTATTTCTTTGCAGTCTCTCTATCAACCAACCAAACTATATCGCCACTGACAGTTCACGGCTGACGGTTTTCTAAGCCTGAACGCGCCTGAACGTTAACATTGTTCGTCAAATTATAATTGCCTCCATGCCCGGCCGTCTCTTTCGATTAATAATGCTGCCTCATCGGGACCCATCGATCCTGCAATATAGTTGGGAAATTTTTCTATTCTTGCTGTAGACTCGAGCTTGTCTATTACCGGCGTGAGTAGCGACCATATCAACTCTACTCCATCCTCTCTCAAAAACAACATATGATCCCCATGCATACAATCAAGCAATACCCATTCATACGCATCCAGCAGAACATCTCCCCGGTATGAAAAATCCATCAAAACAGGTCTCAGGCAGACTTTAGAACCCGGCCTTTTTACCTGGAATGTAAGACTTAT
>JAGWZR010000052.1 GCA_018968795.1 Planctomycetota bacterium
ACGCAACATTATTAATAATGAATCCGCCTTCCAGAGCGCCCGAAATAACCTCACCATGTATTCATTCGATGCCATCATAACCAATAATGGCATCAGCAGCCTTCTACTGCCTGACAATAAGAATTACTATCGTTTAAAATTAGACAACACAACGCAGGTCGGCAGCATAACCTCGCAGTTGCAAATCGCCGGATTTAGCCAGGGAACAGCCACCCAGCTTGCCGTTCACATGAAAGATTATATGGATACGGACAACGATATTACTGCCTATGGCACTCCTACAATGTTTGGTTTAGAGCCGCATCCATTTATTAACGAATTGTACTATACGGGCACCAGTTCTGCTCAACCACACCAAAGTCTCGTCGAACTTTATAATCCTTTTGATGTAGCCATTACCGGCAGCGCTACGAGTATAAATGGCTCAAAGATGGATTTGGCACTGAAAGTCACCAAGACGCAATATTCTCTTAGCCAGGGTTCTCCCTCTTGTATTTGGGCAACTGGCACTATCACCTCTAATATATATCCCATAGATACTGCTGACTTCAGCGTACAACCAAAAGGATATGTCGTGTTGGGCTATAGCACTCAAGATGTCCCCCCAGTATCGTTGAGCGGCACACAGACAGTTACTGGATTTGATATATACGATTTTGATAGTACCGTTATACCGCAGGAAGTGACTGTTACCCTTATGGGCAGCTCATCGGCGGTGGGCAGCGGGAATTACCTGATTTTAGATGAGGCGAAGCCAAATGCTTATACGAATACAATACGCGAAGTGGATTTGTTGTGGGTTGTGTATCAATATATAGACTATATTCATTCACTTCAAGCTACCATGACTGACGATGCATACAATGCGTTACTAGGCCAAACAGGTGACGGCGTGTGGGGACCTCCACATACCTCGACAAAGACAGGGAACAACGCCCTTACCGATCTTGTAGAGCCAAACACTGGCACGAATGTTGTCTGGAATCCTGGACCTAACGGAGTTAATGATGCAATCTCCAACCTAAACTCGGTTATGAGCAAGACCAATACCTTTGTCAATAATGGAAAAATCACTTCCTCCGGCGCAGCACAAATCATAGCTGATACGCTAGTAGCGCTAGGCGCGTTAAATGGCTCGCTTTGTAGTAGTAACTTAAATATAAGGGCGTCCATCGGTGAAAGAAAGAATCCGCTCATCGAAAGACCCGATAATTGGGGCACGGCGACTACGTCAGCTAACACGCTAGGGCGGGGGAATGATAGTTATAGTTTAGTTCCACTCAACGAACGGAAACAACTGGTGGTTGCAAATAATAATATGATTTCTTTAGGGGAAGTGGGACATCTTTTGACGATTGGATATGGCACCCAGTCTCCCTATACCAGCAATTCGACTTATAATGTGGCTGGCAGCAGCACCGTTGACAATGCAAAATTAAGTCTCTTCGGTGGTACGGGAACCGTCATTCCAGAATATTTTACCATCCTTGATCCAAAAAACGACAACATTGATGACGACGCCGATGGAGCCATTGGCACTGATACCGGCGCTCAGGCCGGAGATATTGACGGTCCTGAAATCCAAGTGCCGGGCCGAATCAATATTAACACTGCGCCATCGGCAGTTCTGTCCGCCCTGCCTGGTAACAGTACAAACACTTCGTTAGGTATGTGGAATGCATTAATTGGGACCACAACAACAGGATATTCTCTCATAAATAATATTATGAATGCGCGTCCTTTTAGCACGATAGGGACAATAACGAGCGTTACGGGAATGGATTATTTTGGTACGGATGGCGTAGACAACGACGGCGATCACCTTATTGATGAGAAAGATGAAAAAGACCTTATATTCACTTCCATCTCAAACCTCATTACAACCCATACCAACGTATTCGCCGTATATGTCACTGCGCGTATTGTCAACAGCAGCGCATCGCAGACCTTTGCTGAAAAGAAGTTGGTAGCAATTGTGGATCGCTCTGTTACTCCTATTAAAATACGATATTTCCGGTGGATGACCGAATGGTGATAAAATAGTGGCCGATAATCAGCTACTATAGTAAACGTCACAAATAACTAACATAGCGCAACATGGCCGCAACCAAAAGATCCCTCTCTTTCTCCCCTTCGCAAGGGGAGGGCACAGGGGTGTGTAAATTTGCCGCAACACACCCCCAGCCCCTCTTTCTAGAGGGGAGCTAAAAGTCGCTGCCAAAGGCAGCTAAGGTAAGACTATAATATTACCACCATGTTATTCCCAGGGTTGTTCAAAAAGTTTTTATACGCACAACATAGGTGGGGGGAATTCATGTTTGTTGTAGAGACAGGTTTAAAACCTGTCTCTACAAATGGATTATTATCTCCGTGCTTGATGTGGGGAATGATAATTTTATTTTGTAGCTTACTACAGTTGCACACCGATAGCAAATAACTGAAAAAGGAGTTTTTATGATTATTTACTCTGGCAAGAAAATAAATGTAAGAAAAGACGATGTTGTCCTAGAAGACGGAAGAACGGTAACAAGAGAGGTTATTGAACATCCCGGTTCAGCGGCTATTATTCCATTTATCACGGAAGACGAGATTATTCTTATACAACAATATCGGCATGCCGTCAAAGAAACCATTTACGAAATCCCAGCCGGTACGCTTGACAAGGGCGAAACATTCTCCACGTGCGCAAAGCGTGAATTGGAAGAAGAAATAGGCTACAGTGCCGGCACACTTGAACCACTTATAATCATTTATCCGTCCCCGGGTATCTTGAGTGAGACCATGCACCTCTTTAAGGCAACAAATCTGGTTAAAACTCAAACAAGTCACCAGGCAGACGAATCAATTAAGGGTATTATGCAAATAAAGCTCCGTGAGGCGCTTCATATGGTTAAGAGAGGCGTAATCAAAGATGCGAAGACAGTGTGCAGCATTTTGATGTGCAGCGGAGACATACTACATACATGATAAAAGTTTATTTTTTCATCTAATTTAGCGTTTCTGTGATTTCGTACTTAATCATTCGCTTTTTCATCCACCGTATAGCCAGCAGGTCGGCAAAAGATTTAAACAAACGGTTCCAAATTCCATAATGACTTTGACCGGCAAAACGTGGTTGGTTGGTTACGGGTATTTCTGTTACCGTAAATCCTTCCATTTTTAGCAAAGTAGGTAAAAATCTATGCGCCCCCTTGAAGAATTTTATTTTGGAGAGACACTCACGTTTAAATGCTCGATAAGTACAACCAGCATCGCTGATGTTTTCGTCCGACAATTTGTTGCGAACCCAGTTTGCAATGCTTGAGGAGACAATTTTAACAAAATTATCCCCTCTCCCCCGAGAGGTAACTCGCGTGCCGCATACACAATCGTAGTGTTTTAACGCTTCCATGAATTTTGGTATGTCTCGGGGATCGTTTTGCAAATCTGCATCCAGTGTGATTATGTAGCGGCCTTGTGCCGTCATCATCCCTGCCCAACTAGCTGCTGATTCGCCGCAATTAAATTTGAATCTCTGGATACGAAAGTGTGGATTTGCTGCAGCTATTTCTTTGAGCAGTGTCCATGAACGATCCATGCTGCAATCATCGGTAATTACCACTTCATAAGAAATTCCCAGCGGATTGAGCGCCGATTGAATTGAATCGACCAGCGCACATAAGCTCCCTTCTTCATTATAACAGGGAATAACAAGACTGATCTCTGGCAATACTTGACTCATTTTTTATTATAAAATTCGGCAATTGCATCGCAAACCGTCTTAGCGTCCTCAATGGACAACTCGCCGTGGATGGGTAATGAGAGAATTTCATCGACAATCTGCTCCGTTTTGGGTAATTGAGGTAAATCACTGTACTTTTGGGTGATTGCGGGTTGTTTGTGGTTGGGAACAGGATAATGGATGCCTGTATCAATACCTCGCTGACGTAAAAATTTTGCCAGATCATCACGCCGCTTGACACGAATTACGTACATATGATAAACCGCAGTAGCCCACGGCATTTCTGGAGGAGTGTCCACAAGACCACACAGCCGTTCGTTGTAGAATGCGGCAATTTTTCTCCTGTTTTGATTAAGAGCGTCAAGATGTCGTAATGCTACACGTCCAACAGCCGCTTGAATTTCATTAAAGCGCAAGTTAAATCCGATCATTTCGTGTGTATATTTTTCTTTGCGTCCGTGATTGCGCAACATGCGTATCTTATCGGCAATTTTGTCGTCATTTGTGCATATACAACCACCGTCCCCCAGCACCGTCAGGTTTTTTGAGGGAAAAAAAGAAAAGCCACTTGCCACGCCCATTGAACCAACCATTTTACCCTTGTATTTTGCCCCTTGCGACTGGGCGCAATCCTCTACAACCCATAGATGATGTTTCTGTGCAATCTCAAATACGCGGTCCATGTTTGCAGGATGACCGTATAGATGCACGGGCATAATACCTACGGTGCGCGGTGTAATTGCTCTTTCTAATTGCTCCGTATCCAGGCAGTAAGTTTTATCAACATCGACAAAAACAGGTTTCGTCCCGCAATGAATCATTGGCTCTATACCCGCGAAGGCTGTATGTGATGGCACTATCACCTCGTCGTCGGGGCGCAAACCCATCGCAAGATGTAACAAAAACATGCCAGCAGTCAATGACGAACTGAGTATTGCATGCTTAGTCCCAATATAATTTGCAAGTTCAACCTCAAACGCCTCGCATTCTTTGGCAAGAATATACCATCCTGATTCCAATGCCCGTAGCGCCGCTTGTTTAATTTCGTTATTTACAAGACTTTTCGACAGCGGAATTTTCTGCATTCTCTATCTGCTCCTTTATTAGCTTAATTTTATCGTCTGTCCATTTTCTGCAGACTTTAAACTTGTCTCGACTACGCGAACTGCTTCATAACCTGACCAGCCATCCGCCAACGGAGGTTTTCGCATTTGTACCGATTCAATAAATGCCCGCAATTCCTTCAATAACGGCTCTTCAGGCGGCAACTCAATTTGATGCATAGCCCCTTCCACAGTTTTAAAACCCCCATCAACTTTGATATGCTTATTCTCGTACGTTTTAATCTTATACTGAGCCACATTGTAATCACAAACCGTACTCAGTTCTTCACCAACAACCACTACTTCCCGAAATTTGCCGGGAGAATAATAACCGCTTTCCACCGTTGCCAATGTTGTCCCATCAACTCCGTCATAATCCATCGCAACAAATGAAGCGTCATCCATGCCACGACCCATAAAATCTTTCATCGTAGCGCTAACCCGATTGGGAGATCTGCCCATAAAATAGTTAAACAGATCGATGAAATGTATGGAATCCGCAAACGTTACTCCAGTATCATTTCTCGGGCGTTTGAATCCGCTGAAATTTCCGCGCAAAATCTTAATTCTCCCAAATTTTCCTTGTTGGATAGCGTCTTTCAGCCATTGAGAGGCGGGATCATAACGAAAAATATGGCCGACTTGCAGAATTCTTTTGCGCTGGTCAGCAATCCTCACAAGCACTCTAGCGTCCTCAGACCGCAGGGTAATAGGTTTTTCAACAAAAACATCCTTATCAGCTTCTAAGAATTCTTTGCATAGCTCAAAGTGCGTATTGGCAGGCGTCACAACTACAATCGCATCCGCCTTCTTCGAAACTTCGTGATGACTTTTAAACAGGTGCGTTTCCGGAATGCCTATTGATCGAGCATGTGCAAGCCGTTCCTGATTGACCTCTGCGACAAAAAGCTCAACAGGTAGCGTGTGCAACAACCGCAGGTGATTTGTTCCCCACCGTCCGATGCCTAGTAATAGAATCTTAACCATGATATTCCACTCATTAATCGCTTGTCAACGGCAGAGACATTCAATTTTAAGAGATACCCAAAATTATTAGATATTAAACTTTTCACCAACAGTAAAAACCCGATAGGATAAAATATTAATAGAAAATTGTCATGAAATTTAATCATAGTACAAAATTACTGTCAATTATATTATTATTTTCTCAATTCTGCTCCGAGGGTCTCGCAAAGATTATCGAGAATGGTCTGCTGTGCAATATCAACTTCCTCATTCTTTAGCGTTCTATCTTGCGCTTGAAAACAGAGGTTAAACGCCATACTTTTCTTTTCTGCAGGAATCTGTTTGCCACGATAAATATCGAAAAAATTTATCTCCTTCAAAAAAGAAATCTTTACCGACGCGATACATTTTTCAATATCTGCCCACGTCACCTCTTCATCAACAATTATTGCAAGATCGCGCAGGACTGAAGGATACAGAGACAAGGTTTGATATTTTTTGGTAAAGCATGACTTTTCAACTAAAAAATCCATGTCCAATTCCAACAGAGACGTTGACGTCTTAAAACCTAACTCTTTGCTTGCTTCTCCAAGACATCCAAGGGTTACACGATCCATTTGAATTTTTGTCGCTTTTTCATTGCTAAACAATCTTGATTCATTAAAGATTGTCCATTCGCATTTTGAAAGAATACCAAGATTTAATAATAAGGATTCAACAATTCCCTTTACGGTATAGAAATCTGTATCAGCGATGAGGGATAAGCATGTTTTTTCTTGTGGCATCTTGTCACCGGCGAGATAAACTTTAGCAATTTCAAAGATTTTTAATTGTTCAGTACCGTGATTTATATTATATCTCTTGGTATTAATAAGGCTGGGCAGCAAGCATGTGCGCAAACGGCTTTCGTCTTGTCTAAGAGGATTGGCAATATCAATGCCTTCTTTGTCTGACCACAGATTCACACGTTGCAATGACGATGTATCAACAATGCCAAAGGTTTTGACTTCATAAAATCCAAGACCGATCAAAAATTGGCGAATGTAACCCTCGACAATCTCCTCTTTGCTTTTTGCACTGCCACGAACGCTGATAGAAGTCTTTACTGGAATGTTATTGTATCCATACATTCTAGCAACTTCTTCAATCAGATCAATCTCACGATATACATCGCCTCGAAAGCTTGGTATCTCAACATCGATATAGTTGTCAACTTCATTAATAACATTAAATTGCAGTTTTTTTAGAATATCACTAACAACGTCTCTTTTTATTTCTAAACCTAGGATTTTGTGGACTCTTTCCATCCGTAATGTAACTTTTTCCCTTTCGTATCTCTGAGATCGTATATCAATACCACCGCTAGCAATTTCTCCCCCCGCACAATCTTTGACCAGCCCTACGGCCTTCTGTGATGCATAATCTACACCTTCGGGATCTGTGCCCCTTTCGAAACGATATGATGAATCCGATGCAATGCCTACCGCCTTTGAAGTACGCCGTACCTGCCTTGGCTCAAATTGTGCGCATTCCAAAAGGACATTCCTCGTTGACTCAGAAATTTCTGTTTCCTTGCCACCCATAATGCCTGCGATGGCAATAGGCCTCTTGCCATCCGCAATGACTAGCATGTCATGAAAAAGAACCCGTCTAGCGCCGTTAATGGCGACGATTTCTTCTCCACTCCTTGCCCTCCTTACGATAATTTTTTGATCCAGTAACTTATCCAAATCAAAGGTATGAAGGGGTTGTCCTGTCTCCATCATCACATAATTGGTGATGTCAACGATATTGTTTACCGGTCGAATGCCTACGCACCTCAATCTCTTTTGTATCCATTCTGGAGATGGTTCCACAGTTATATGTCGCACCACTCTGGCGGTATAATGTGGACATAATACTGGTTCTTCAACCGTAATATTTATATATTTTGTTATCTCCGTATTTGAGCTTAGAAAATTTTTTTCTGGGAAATGCAGACTTCCTCCAACCGCTGCAGCCACCTCACGCGCAATGCCAATAATCCCCAGGCAATCTGGACGATTGGAAGTGACTTCTACGTCCAGGCAGAAATCATCCTCGACAGTTTTAACATCAGCAACTACCAGTCCCACATTGGTTAACTTATCGGCTAGTTCCTGCGGGGATAAGTAAAAATAAACATATTCTTTTAGCCAGTTATAGCTAATCTTCATCTAAAATTGAGATAAAAAATGGATATTATTTTCATAGAAAAGACGGATATCATCAATGCCATGCTTTAACATGGCGATTCGTTCAACGCCCATTCCAAATGCAAAGCCTGTATATTTTTCTGGATCGTAATGCACAGACTTGAATACGTTCGGATTAACCATTCCCGCCCCTAATATTTCTACCCATCCACTATAAGAACAAACGCTGCATCCTTTGCCACTACAGATAGAACACGAAATATCCACTTCGGCACTAGGCTCTGTAAAAGGAAAGAAGGACGGTCTAAAACGCATTTGAACATCTTTACCAAAATAGGTCTTAATAAATTGGTTCAGCACCCCTTTCAGATCTGAAAAACTTACCCCTTCATCTACAAGCAAGCCCTCTACCTGATGAAACATAAAGGAGTGTCGGGCATCAACGGTATCTGGCCTATATACCCTGCCAGGGGCAATAATACGAATGGGCGGTTTTTGATTTTCCATAATGCGAATCTGCACGGTGGATGTTTGGCTTCTTAAAAGGATATCATTCTTGATATAAAAAGTATCAAAATCGGTTCGAGAAGGATGATCGGGAGGAATATTCAGTGCCTCAAAATTATAGTACTCCAATTCTACTTCCGGGCCATAAGCAACATCAAAACCCAATCGGGCAAAAACTTCTTTAATATCTTCGATCGTTCGAGTAACTGGATGCATTTTCCCTATAAAGGGACGCTTCCCAGGCAAAGTCACATCAAATATTTCTTTCTTAACTTTCGGAATCGATTCTGAGGATAATTTTTTAAAGGCCTCATTTATGATATCAGTAATGTCAATTTTAAAAGAATTAATCTGCTGCCCAAACGTTGCACGCTGTTCTGCAGGAAGCGTCGGTATAAGTTTCATCAGATCATTGATAGCGCCCTTTCTTCCCAAATATTTTATCTTAAGCTGTTCCGCATCTTTCAACGTAGCGGCAGCTTCTATTTCATTTTGTAAGGCTTCTTTTACTTTTTTTAATTTATCGAGCATCCGATTGTTTTGTAAAACATAAAAAAGTAGGCACGTCCTTCCTGTCTCACATCAGGAAAGGCGTGCCTACTACTCAGAAAAACTATAAAAGTATGGAACTGTAAACTATGTAAATAAAGCAGCGATATTATGCTAAGAGATAGACTTATATTAGCCCAGTGCTTTTACCTGTTCAACTAATTTATCGAAGGCAGGCTTATCATTCACAGCCATTTCCGCTAGCATCTTCCTGTTTAAGTCTATTTTTGATAAAATTAATCCACGAATAAAACGACTATAGGAAATTCCTCGTTCTCTTGCGGCAGCGCTAATTCTAGAAATCCATAATTCCCTAAATTTCCTTTTTCGCGCCTTTCTGTCCCTGAATGAAAATACCATGGCACGGATGTACGTCTCCATGGCTTTTCGGTATAAATTACCTCTGCCTCCCCAGTAACCTTCCGTTTTATTTAATAGTCTTTTTCTCGATCTTTTTCTAGCACAACCTTTTGTCGCTCTTGGCATGTTAAAACTCTTTCATCAAAAAAAACAAAAAAATTTAAATCGATGTATTTAAGCTAAATGTAAAGCCCTTTTCATGTTTTTGCTAAAAGCAGGAGAAACTCCTCTTTTTTTTCTCAAATGTCCTCTTCGTCTTCCAGATTTTCCAGACATCAGATGGCCTTTTCCTGCGCTTGACCTCTTAATCTTGCCTTTTGCGCCAACCTTTATCCTTTTTTTAAGCCCCTTGTGGGTTTTCAATTTTGGCATCTAAAAGAACCTCCATTTTAATAATTAAATTTAATCCTTCAATGCTGTAAGCAACATAGTAATTTAAAAAAACAACTCTCAACAATCCCACCCCAAAATTCTAAGCTTAAATCAAAACACTTTTACTTTGGGGCCAAGATCATTCCCATTTTTCGTTCATCAGATATTCTATCTTTTTCTACTTTTGCGATATCCTCTAATGCAGCAGCAATTTGCTTTAAGATGCCATCGCCCAACTCGGCGTGAGCGCGTTCACG
>JAGWZR010000363.1 GCA_018968795.1 Planctomycetota bacterium
GGAAATATAACAGCAGAGACGCTTAAGATTGGGCAGGACAATGCAATAAAGGCAGCCATAGCTGCCGTAGAGTGCTTGATATGACTTTTTAGGCATGTTCTATAAGTACTGCAAAACAGAATTTTTCTGAATGATTATTGAGTTCGTTCCGGAAACAATTTGAATTACCCTCGGTCTCCCTTTGGAAATGGGGATTAGGGGGGATTTTCACAAAGGGGTTTCGTAGGTTTCGAGGTAAAAAAATAACCTCTAATTTTATGTCTTAGCCATAAACAAAGGGAATCAGGGAAGAATAATGGAGACGTTATATAAAGAACACACTTCACAAGGGTATGTGTGTATGAAGGAAGCAAGTCTACTCTCAATTCAGGTTGGCTTACCAAAGACAATCGTCAGGACAGAGAAAACGGACGTAATCGACAAGCCATGGACGTCGGGCATTTTCAAAACGGCGGTTTCCGGCAAGGTTTGGCTGAGTAAACTCAATCTGGATGGAGATGCACAGGCAAACTTAAAGGCTCACGGCGGCCCGCACAGGGCGGTTAACGTGTATCCATCCGAGCATTACCTTTATTGGAAACAAGACCTGCATCTGTCAGATATGCCCTATGGAGGTTTCGGAGAAAATTTTACAACGCAAGGATTGCTGGAAGATGAGGTTTGCATCGGAGACGTATTCAAGGTTGGCGATGCCATCGTTCAGGTTTCACAACCGCGCCAACCTTGTAGAAACTTATCTCGTCGCTGGCAAATCAAGGATTTACCGCAACGTGTGAGATGTACAGGGAAGATCGGCTGGTATTTGCGTGTTTTGCAGGAAGGCTATGTTGAATCGGGAAACGACCTGATCCTTACAGAGAGGCTTTTTCCACAGTGGACAGTCGCCAAAGCGAACCTGATTATGCAATATCGGAGGACAAATTTTCTAGCGGCACAGACGTTATCCCGGTGTCCAGCGCTTTCGCCAGACTGGAAAAAAAATTTAAGTATTGCGAAACAATTTTCCGAACTAATCTGTTTTTGGGATTATCGTCTTTGGGTTAAGGTCTTCAAATACGTCATGGAGAGATAGTATGTAATGCTCTTTGAATTGGAAAGGCATAGGCAAGACGTTTTTCCGAAAACTGGAAAAACTCTTTATAACGGCAAGGACTTTAACCCTATGAGAAATTTGCTGAGACGATAGAAAGACACTGGGACGGAATTGCTGCATACAGTAAACCAGAGAATAAAGTTTCTTTGGGTTTCATAGAAGGACTGAATAATAAAATCTAGGTTATGCAAAGACGTGTTTATGGTCTAAGAGACGAGCAATATCTTCGTCTAAAAATTCTAACGTGTATGCTTCCTGAGATATAAAGATGCAAAATTTACCCATTCGTTTCCACGATACCCTTTTTTTTGAAGTGTTTTATGATTACCAGAAGGTCATTATTAAATGCCGGAATGTTTGGGGTGTGCAGCCTCTGTCTTGGTAGTAAGCTCATGGCATGGGCAGAGGATGTCTACACACCCGAAACGCTTAAGGGCATTAATCAGGGATTCCCTGTCAGGGAGGCTATGCATTACAAGAAATTGGAAGACCTTCGGGTCCAATGTGAGCTTTGCCCCAGAAAATGCACCATTGCCGATATGGAACGCGGTTACTGCGGTGTGCGGGAAAATCGCGGTGGCACGTATTACACCCTCGTGCATTCGCGTGTCTGCGCCCTGAATGTAGACCCAGTCGAGAAAAAACCATTGTTTCACTATTTACCCGGCACAAAGGCATATTCTCTGGCTACGGCGGGATGCAACGTTGAGTGTAAATTTTGCCAGAACTGGCAGATTTCTCAATATCGGCCTGAACAGGTTGAAAGTATCAAGTTGACGCCCGAAGATGTGGTAAGAGACGCTAAAATGAACGGCAGTAAGAC
>JAGWZR010000364.1 GCA_018968795.1 Planctomycetota bacterium
AAAGGATTAGGCATCAAAGATGGTCGAGCAGTAAAAAGCCCTACATTTTCCTTAGTACACAAGTACGAAGGACGCATTCCAATTTACCACTTCGATGCGTATAGACTTGAAGATGCTCAAGAAATGTTAAACATTGGGAGTGACGAGATGCTCTATGAAAATGGTGTTTCTATTATTGAATGGGCAGACAAAGTACTAGAATGTCTACCTGAAGAATATTTGAGAATAACTCTTACCACTATTTCTAAAGATGAAAGGAGAATAGAATTACAAGGTTTCGGAGATTGTTATGACAAAATAATAAATAACATGGGACAACATTCATAAAGCAAAAAGGCAACTTATATAAAGTTGCCTTTTTGCTTGAATTGCAATAACTTGCTTTATTCTTACTTCTTTTCTTCCTTCTTCTTTTCTTCCTTCTTCTCTGCCTTCTTCTCATCTGCATTAACAGACTTTACAACTACACTGCTTAACACGCCGCTGTACATCAATGCACCTACGAAAGCAAGACCAATACCAAATTTCTTTAACATTTCCTTCTCCTCCTATATCTGGAAATTTAAGCCAAAGTCCCTGAGAACGCTCTCAGCATAATACCTAGCCTTGGTGTAAGGGTAGCAATTTTCTTGCCAAAAAAATACCTATCATACAATTTATAATAAAGATTAAGACAAATTCATAACTATCCAAAATAGCATCCATTATAACAAATATATTAAACCATACTCTAATTATTCACTTTGCCCTCTTAGTGAGGACGCCACTACTTTGTGTATGGGAAAGCATACATCTGTCATCCAACTTTTTAAGTTACCATAGTGCAATACATTACAATTAAGAAGTGTGTATGTTTTTTCATACATAAAGTATGTAAAAACATATACCTCCAATATCTCGATATTTATCCTCAAACAGTTCGATTATGTGCAAATTTTTCGGTAGGCATTGAGACAAGTCCATTCTTATAGCTTTCAGGATTTATATTATGCTTTTTAATCAATTTATAGATGTCCGCTCTATAACGTTTTGCTATTTTTGAAGCATTTATAACATTTCCTTTGCTTATCTTTAAAAGATTTTCGAGATATTCTTTTTCAAATCTTTCTTTAGCGTCTTTGTACGAATTGAAAACATTCTTGAGGATATTCGTATCGACCGAAAAAAGGTCCTCTGGTATGATTTCATTTTTATTGGTCATTATGACAGCCCGTTCAATCTTATTTTGCAATTCCCGTATATTACCAGGCCACCCGTAGAGTATCATCCTTTGAATGGCCGCAGGGGTAAATCCTTTAATATCCTTTTTAAGTACTTTACAAAATCCTGTCATAAAGTAACTCGCTAACAAGGGGATATCATCCCTCCTCTCCCGTAAAGGGGGAATATAAATGGGCACAACGTGAATTCTGTAAAATAAGTCTTCACGGAATGTCCCATCATTCACAGCTTTTTGTAAATCGGTATTGGAAGCGACGATGACCCGTACGTTGATCTTAATACTTTTTGTACCCCCAATTGGTTTAATTTCTCTTTCTTGTAATACCCTCAAAAGTTTAATCTGTAAGGCTGGCGATGTATTCCCAATTTCATCTAAAAAAATAGTGCCACCATTAGCTTGTGTAAAGAGGCCTTCTTTTGACTCGTGGGCATCCGTGTATGCCCCCCGTATATGTCCAAAGAGTTCGTTCTCCAATAATCCTTCTGGAATGGCGCCACAGTTTGCGGCAACAAAAGGATCTTTCGAACGGTTGCTATTGTGATGGATAGCCCTGGCAATTAGTTCCTTACCCGTTCCACTCTCGCCGTAAATAGAAACGGTACAATCAGTCTTGGCAATCTTGGACACCTGTTCAAGGATTTCTTGCATCTGTTTATTATTTCCGATGATCTGCCTAAAGGTGTTCTGCTCA
>JAGWZR010000365.1 GCA_018968795.1 Planctomycetota bacterium
CGGTTCAAGATTCTGTTAAAAACCTTTCGCGGTTTACCTGTCCTCGCTCCTGGTCGGACGACATAGGCGCATATCTGAAAGATAATCCCAAACCTAAAATATTGATTATCCAGCCGAGTCGAATAGGAGATGTTATATTTTCAATGCCAACGGCGGCAGCCCTGCGAAGGCAATTTCCTCATGCATGGATCGGGTGGTTTGTGGACGAACGCTGTAAACCTATCATCGAAGGAAATCCTGATATTGATGAAATAATAGTATTTGACAGGCAAAAAAAATCCTTAAAATACCTTATGGAGTTATACAAGTATCTTCATAAAAAAAAGATAGACCTGAGCATTGATTTACACGGGCTTTTTAAATCAGCATTGATGGTACAACTTGCAGGCGCCCGTTTCCGTATTGCCTCCGCTGCCACCAGAGGGATGAAAGAATTGTCCTGGCTTTTCTCCAGAGAAATAAGGCCTGAGCGGGAAGACTCGCACTGCGTTGAAAGGCACTTGACCGTCGCCCGTTATCTTGGCTGCAAAACGCAGGAGATTGAATATCATATTCGCGTGGATGATTTACACAGGAATAGAGTCGCCGAAATACTGAAGCAAAAAAATGCGGATAGAGACAAACCCTTGGTAATCATCCATCCAGGGGGGGGGTGGATTTCAAGACGCTGGTTCCCAGAACGGTTTGCGGCTCTCAGCGAAAAACTTATTTCAGAAAGTGGAGTTCAAGTTGTGTTGGTAGGCGGCAAAGAAGGCGGGGCTGGAGAAAAAGGGCTCAACGAAGAAATTGCGTCACTTGTAAAACGTCCAATTGTTGATTTAACAGGCATACTGAACTTAAAAGAGCTTGCCGCCCTACTTTTAAAAAGCGTACTTTTTATAGGAAATGAAGCAGGACCAATGCACCTTGCAGTGGCGTTGAACGTACCCGTGCTGGCGCTGATTGGCCCCACAAATCCACACAGGACAGGTCCCTTCGGCGGCAGAGCAAAAATCATACGTCACGAAATAGAGTGCCAGCCATGCAGACAGCGTTCGTGCAGGTCGCGCAAGTGTATGAAACTTATAACCGTAGACGAAGTGTTCAACACTGCGAGGGAAATGCTGTGAATATTCTTATCGTAAAACCTAGTTCGTTTGGCGATATTATCCAGGCGAACCCTACCCTCGTCGCGCTGAAAAAATTTTATCCCGACTCCAATGTTTCATGGTTGGTCTTTGATACGTGGAAGGACGTGTTATCGCTTTTTCCAGACCTGGACAGGGTAATTATCTGGGAAAAAAACGGAGGAATAAAAGAATTCCTCCATGTAGTCCATTTGGTACGAAAAGAAAAGTACGACCTCGTTATTGACCTGCAAGGGCTGGCTCGATCGGCTTTATTAACCTTTCTTTCAGGGGCAAAAAAGAAAATAGGCGTTCCCGGCATGAAAGAATTTGGATGGTGGTTTATCAGGGAAGTTTTTCCAGAGAGTCGTTCGATGAATGCCGTTAAGAGGTCACTTGAAACAGTGCGCTATCTGACAGGGAAACAAACAGAACCTGCCTTTCATCTTTCAGTACCTCCTTCGGCCGAAAGAGAAGCATTGGATATTATAAAGAGTCGGGGAGTTAATAATTCTGAAACTACAATTGGAATAGTCCCATTCCCCCGTGGATTATCCAAGCAATGGCCGGTTGAATATTATAGGCAACTTATTGATTTAATTGTACTGCGTAATAACAGGATAAACATTCTTATCATGGGAAGTAAAGACAATGTTGGCATAATCAAGCATCCAAACGCAATAGATCTGTGTGGTAGAACATCGCTGACACAGCTAGCCGCGGTATTTAAAATGTGCAAAATAGTTATCGGGGGCGATACCGGTCCCGTGCACCTGGCTGCTGCGCTTAATGTTCCCGTTGTTGT
>JAGWZR010000366.1 GCA_018968795.1 Planctomycetota bacterium
GCCAGCTTCTTTAGCGCACGGTGTTGGAAGTCAGGTTCAAAAACCCCTTGCTATTGTAGTTGTCGGAGGAATGTTAATAGGCACTGCATTGCAATTACTTATTATTCCGCTACTATTAAGATTTATCTATGTTGCGCCAAAATCGATATCAAAACTTGTGATGGAGAAGGAATTCGAAGTAGATCTATAAAAATTTACTCCCGGCTTGATATGCTACACCTGTAACACAAGGAAAGACTTATTTGAAGTTAACAAGTATGATTGAGTATATTTATCCAACACACTAAGATTCTATGAACAAACATTGCTCAAACGATCCTGTGGATTACGTAAAGGAATACATGCAAAATGAGGAAAAAGAGATTATTGCCCTTGCGTGTAGATTAATCAATACAAAGACAGAAAATCCACCGGGAGATGAAATTCTTGCAGTCCGTATTGTTGAGGAGTTTTTTCAATCATTACAGATTCCATATGCCATTTTTGAAAAAACAAAGAACAGGTCAAACATCGTCGGATACATAGGCAAAGGGCGTCCTTCTCTTCTGATTGCCTGCCATTTGGACGTCGTGCCGGCAGGCGATGATTGGAAGAAAAATCCCTTTGAGGCATGGATAGAAAATGGACGTATTTACGGCAGAGGTTCGTCAGATAATAAAGGACAAATGGCATCCATGCTGGCTGTGGCAAGATT
Source organism: Planctomycetota bacterium (assembly GCA_018968795.1). GTDB lineage: Bacteria > Planctomycetota > Brocadiia > Brocadiales > Brocadiaceae > REEB58. The sequence goes on from JAGWZR010000366.1 coordinate 695, forward strand.
TCTCAAAGAGAACGAATCCAAGCTAAAGGGGCAATTTATATTGGCGGGCGTTGCCGATGAGGAACGAGGTTCTTCTTTGGGTTTAGAATATTTACTCAATGAATGCAAAGTCAGCGCAGATTATGCTATCATTCCCGACGTTGCGCATAATATGAACCTCATTGACGTCACGGAAAAGGGTGCATTATTTTTAGAAATCACCTCGCACGGCAAACAAGCTCACGGCTCAAGACCAGAGATAGGGATAAATGCAATATGGAATATGATAACCTTGCTAGAACGCATAAAACAATTAAAGTTTAAACATACCTCTCATCCGCTTCATACTCCACCCACCTTGAATCTTGGTTCAATCCACAGTGGAACGGCACCGAATATAGTTCCCGCAGTCTGTAAGGCGCAACTGGATATTCGCTATCTGCCTGACGACTCATCGGATGACATTATCCTTAACTTAAAAGCCATCATCAAAGAGGTCGAAGTTCAGTATCCCACCACGCGTTTCGACTTAAGAATAATTTCTAACCAACCTCCTACTGCCGTTCCTCTTAACAACCCGTTAGTAGAATTGATTTCAAAACACGTTTTTTCTATCCTTGGAACCAAGCCTCAACCCAGAGGGATGTCTGGTACAACGGTAACCAAACAACTCCTTGAGAAGGGTATTATAGCCGTTGGATTTGGCCCCGGCGAAGAAACCGAAGCACACGCCACAAACGAATCGATCAGTATCAAAGAACTGGTTGCCTTTGCAAAAATCATGGCATTAATTACCCTTGATATCATAGCGTAATCATTCATCCGCAAAACACAAACGAATGCGAACAGAAACGACCGTGGAAAAATTAAATTTGTGAAAATTTCTGGAGGAAAATAATAATGGATATCTTAAAACAGGTGGCTGAACTAAAGGAATTTTTAGGGAAGATTTACTGCTTCATTGAGGACAATGAGGACTCATTCAAAGATGGCGTTGAGGCTGAAGAGGTGAAGAACGAAACATGGAAGTGGATGCAAGAACTGGCTAAATTTTTACCTGAGGGCTAATATAAAACGGGGTTTTTACAAAAACTGACACAGCAGATATCGCAAAGATAGACGATGCGATTATCAAAAATTTTCCTGAAGATACGTCGCTTGTGAAGTGGTTAAAGATGGTAAAAGGAAAGGTACCCCAACTGGGACTGCCGACCAGGAC
>JAGWZR010000053.1 GCA_018968795.1 Planctomycetota bacterium
CAGCCTGTTTTTAAGCAATTCCATGGCTTCTACAGGATTCATTTCGTTGAGTACCTTTCGAAGCATCCACATACGTTTAATTTCTTCAGGGTTTACGATCAATTCTTCTTTTCGCGTACCAGAACGGGTAATGTCGATTGCCGGGAATAATCGACGATCTGCCAATTTCCTATCTAGGTGTAATTCCATATTGCCTGTGCCCTTAAATTCCTCAAAGATAACTTCGTCCATCCTGCTCCCTGTATCAATTAATGCTGTTGCGATGATTGTAAGGCTGCCGCCTTCTTCGATATTTCTTGCTGCGCCAAAGAATCTCTTGGGTTTTTGAAGTGCGCTGGCATCCACGCCACCGGAAAGTATCTTTCCGCTGTGAGGGACTTCTGTATTGTAAGCCCTTGCTAACCTGGTAATGGAATCAAGTAAAACGACGACGTCTTTGCCATATTCTACCATTCGCTTTGCCTTTTCAATTACCATTTCAGCAACCTGGATGTGTCGGCTTGCAGGTTCGTCGAAGGTAGAGCCAATAACCTCGGCATCAACAGATCGATCCATGTCGGTTACTTCCTCTGGTCTTTCATCAATTAAAAGGATAATCAGATAAACCTCAGGATGATTCTTTGTGATACTATTGGCAATTTTTTGTAGCAGAACCGTTTTGCCGGTGCGAGGGGGCGCCACGATTAAGCCTCTCTGACCTTTTCCAATGGGCGTAACAAGGTCCATAATTCTGGTTTCAAGCTCTACGGGGGCTTTTTCTAAAAAAATCCGTTCTGTTGGATGTAAGGGAGTTAGGTCATCAAAAATAATTTTTTCTCCCATAATCTCTGGATTCTCAAAGTTGATTGCCTCTACCCGCAGTAAGGCAAAATACCTCTCCGTATCTTTTGGAGGTCTGATTTGACCAGATACTACAGCGCCTGTTCGTATGCCGAATCGGCGGATTTGAGAAGGGGAGATGTAGATATCGTCCGGACAAGGCAGGTAATTGTAATCTGGCGATCGTAAAAAACCAAACCCTTCTGGGAGTACCTCTACAACACCTTCTCCATACATGAGACCATTCTGATTAACCCTTTCTTTGAGAATTTTAAAGATCAGGTCTTGTTTCTTCAGCCCCGTATACTCTTTAATGCCTTCTCTCTTTGCTGTTTCCTGTAATTCTTTAATGGTCATCTTTTGCAATTCTGTAATGTGCATTTCTCCCCGTTTAATTTCTTCGTATTTTTCATTTGTTTCTTGATCTACAACCACAGGTTCTTTTTTACCATTTGTTACCGCCATTTTAATTCTTTTCCTCCTTAATTTTTTAATTAAATTTGTCTTGTTATGAAAAGTTGCCAAAATTCCTTTACCTGTCTAAAGGTATTATCTTCAGTAAAATTATTATCAATAATATATTCTGCTTTTTTTTTCTTATCCTCCAAAGCCATTTGAAAACGTTCTCTTTTTTCTAACTCCCCCTCTGCCCAATGCCTGCTGATTTGACTCCGCTTTAACCTATGATCTTTACTTGTATTTACAAAAACAATGAAATCGCACATCAAGGAAAGAACGGATTCTTCTAATAATGCCGCATCAATTACAACGGCATTTCTTCGCCCTTTTTCTCTAATTTCGTCTATCTTTGATTTTATTTGTTCTATGACAATTGGGTGCAATATACTGCAAAGGGCATCTAAAGAGGCATTGTCTTGAAATACAATTTTTGCAAGTCTTGAGCGATCAATTCTGCCATAAGAATCCTGAATGGTATTTCCAAATCTTTCAATAATTTTGTCTTTTAGTTCTTTTTTGAGGAGTAGTTTATGACACATTTCATCGGCGTCAATAAGCTCAGCTCCAAGGGAAGCAAGCATGCGGGCCACGGTACTTTTTCCACTCGATATACCACCTGTTATGCCGATGATTTTAGGTTTCGAGTTCAATCAGTTTCCATCCAGTTTTTCCCAGTCTTTATGTTTACCTTGCTCGGAACGTTCAGGGTAATAGCTCGACTCATTTCCTCTTGTATCATGGAACGCGTTGACATTAATTTATTTTCTTTCACTTCAAAGAGTAATTCGTCATGTATCTGAAGTAACATTTTTGCTCCGTATTCTCCGGTTTTTAGCTTTAGGTGAATTTTATTCATAGCCACTTTTATTAAATCAGCAGCAGTACCTTGAATGATCGTATTAACAGCGATACGTTCTGCAAAGTTTCTGCGGTTTTTATCTCCAGAATAAAGGTCGGGTATAGACCGTTTTCTGTTAAAAAGCGTTTGTACATATCCACAACCCCTTGCGTCTTCTATGGCCTTGCCTCTGAATCTTTTTACTCCATTATATAAATTGAAATAGGCATTAATAAACTCTCTCGCCTCTTCCAAAGATAGACCAGTATCCCTTGAAAGCCCAAACTCACTCAGCCCATAAATAATTCCAAAATTAACTGCCTTTGCATTTCGTCTCATTTCGTAAGTAACGCGTTCTATCGGAACAGTATAGACGGCAGAGGCCACAGCCGAGTGAATGTCCTTGTCCTGTTGAAATGCTGTTACTAACGCGGGGTCTCCAGAAAAATGTGCGAGGATGCGTAATTCAATCTGTGAGTAATCTGCGGATAAAAACACAGTATCTTTTCCAGAAGGGATAAAAGCACGTCGAATTTGCCTACCAATATCATTTCGAATTGGAATGTTTTGAAGATTAGGCTCACTGCTGCTGAGTCGGCCTGTGGCTGTTACTGTTTGATTAAATGAGGTATGCACACGACCTGTATGTGGGTTTATCATATCAGGTAAGGCATCTGCGTATGTATTTTTTAATTTTGTAAGTTGTCGGTATTCCAGCACTAATTTGGGTAAAATATGATGCCACGCAAGGTTAGCCAGGACGTTTGCATCCGTCGATAAGCCCGTTTTGGTGCGTCTCAACTGTGGCAATTCAAGCTTTTCAAAGAGGATTTCACTCAATTGCTTGGGTGAACCGATATTAAACTCATGACCGGCTGAAGCATAAATTTCTTTTTCGAGTTGTTGCAGTTTCATAGCTAAACTGCTGGACATCTCTTTTAAAATATGAGTGTCTACACATACCCCATTCCATTCCATTTCGGCCAAGGCATAAATCAATGGGATTTCAATATTCTGAAACAGATGTAGTAACCCTTCCTCTTTAAGACGGGACTCCATAACTTCTGCCAATCTAAAGGTGATATCTGCATCCTGACAAGCATATTGACAGACCTTGGCAACATCTACCTTGTCCATTGTAATCTGTTCTTTTCCAGAACCAATTAATTCTGAAGTAGCTATTGTTTTATATGATAAATACTCAAAAGCGATGTCGTCCAGGTTATGATTCCTTTTCACTGGGTTAAGTAGATATGAAGCAATCATGGTGTCAAATACAATCCCCTGTAGTTGAATGTTATTATTTCTAAGTATCAGGAGGTCGTATTTAATATTCTGCCCGATTTTCTTTATATTTTCATCTTCTAAGACTATTCGAATTTTTGGAAGTACGGTATCTGCGTTTAAATGTTCCGTTCTTTCTGGTGTCGTTAAAGGTATGTAATACGCTTCCCTTGCATGCCATGAAAATGAAATACCTACTATTTGTGCCATAAGTGGCTTAGTATCGGTTGTTTCTAAATCTATGGCAAATATCTTTTGTTCCTTTAATTGATCAAGAAATTCATTAAATTTTTCAATAGTGTTTATGAGTTGATACTGCGTTTCCTCGGTCTTAGCGGTTGCAACAGTGTTCGTAAGAAGTGAATTAAACCCAAAGGTACTAAACAGTTTTTTAAGTTTTATGTTTTCAGTGCCGTTTAACTTACAAGCATTCATATCTATCCGGACAGGAATATCACTGCATAGTTTCAAAAGTTTTTGAGAAAGTCTCGCTTGATCTGCAAACAACCTCAAATTCTCTTGCCTTTTCTTTCCGGAAATATGATCGATATTTGTAAGGACAGATTCCAGAGATCCCCATTTTTGGATAAGTTCCAATGCTGTTTTTTCCCCAATACCCGGCACTCCGGGTACATTATCTACCGCGTCTCCTGAAAGGGCAAGCATGTCTACCACCTGAACAGGGCGTATACCTTTTTCTCTGAAAAGAACTTCTTGGTCGATCATTTTATTTTTTTTTGCGTTAAAGATTTTCACACGTGGACTTAATAATTGCTCCATATCTTTATCTGAGGTCACTATGACAATTTCTACATGTTTGTCGGATAGTACTTTCACGAGGGAACTAATTACATCATCCGCCTCATATCCTTTGGCTGCGTATATTGGAATATGATATGCTCTGATTATCTTGTAAATTAAGGGAATTTGAACTTGTAATTCATCCGGTGTCGGTTTACGGTTTGCCTTATATTCACTGTAACTCGTGTGTCTGTGGGTAGTCCATTTTGTGTCAAATACTACAACTATGTGCTCAGGGCGATGGTCCCTGAGTAATTTTTGTAACATCCTTGTAAATCCATATACCGCATTTGCAGGTTTTCCATCGGGCGTTGTAAGCTTTGCCGTAATAGCATAATAAGCTTGGTAGCAATGTGAATGTCCATCTATGATAAAGAATCGCTCTGGCATTCTCGATTAGTGATGTATGTAACGGCTATGATTAAATGATAGCTTTTCATAGTAATAATTCGCTCAGGAACATTCCGTATGGAAAAAGACAGGAAATTGCTGGACAAGAAAAATGAGGAGATATATGGTAAATCTATTTATAAAATTTATTTTTTTTGATTTGAAAAATTAAAATATCGCAATTTGTAATAGAGGTACTGAAGCTATTAATTAGCAATCCTGGAAAAATTAGAACAACTTAAACTAGGCAAGGTTAGCTTGCAACTATGCTAACTTTAGGCTGGATAACCTAATCATAATTAGCCAAAACTATTAATCGGATAATTATAACTCTTAATAATAACACTAGAAGAATTATTGTCAAGTTTAAAATAAATAAATTTTATTTACGTTATTTTTGTGTTTCTTGTTTTGTACATCGGACTTTTAGACCTTCAAATAATATTAATTCTTGCGAAAACAAAAGGAATATTTCTTGAAAATATTTATTGAAGGTGTTATCCTTTGTCGTCGATTCAAGTATTTGTATAAAGTTAAAGATTGTTGATCTCATTTACGAAAAGTTTCTTCTCCGGAAAACAAGTGGCGGTGTAGCTCAGGTGGTAGAGCAGCGGACTCATAAGCCGCGCGTCGGGGGTTCGAATCCCTCCACCGCTACCAAATCTAACGAATCAAGCCTTGTGCCTCAAGCCGACGGGAAAGGGAAATTTTTACTTTTTTCCCGTGCTAAATGAATGATGGATGCAATTGATGTATTAGCAAGAATTCCTTTTCATGAAGCTAGCAAGGTAGGAAAAGAGTATCAAGATGGACATTATCAACCCGTCACCAACATATCTGCTAGTGGCAAGAAGGAGACGCTTTTCTTCAATCGGTATGGGAAAAGGACTGCAAGGTTGTTTTGTGTCCTGTAATTTCCATGCTGCTCTTCAAAGCGGCAACGGTTTCTTATAAAAAGGTGTGGCTTCTCAACAAGAAGTTATAGATATTCATTTCTTTCGGCGATTAGAGGTATACCGCAACTCAATCTGAAAAATTTTCTTGACAAGTTTTTTAAAATTCTATATTATCACTCTAAATTAAATTGAGTCTCAATCTAAATAATATAAAAAGAAGGGGAGGGTGGATGATTATGGACTGGTTGAATTTCGTTTAGTATTTGGTAAAAATTTTTTCTCAATAATTGAGAATGAGTCTTAATTTTTTAGAAAGGAGGGCTGTTATGCGTTATTGGATATTTTTTATAATCGTACCTTTGTTCGCAATGTTTTGTATCGCTAATGTCTTTGCGCAATCCACCGGAACGGAGGATTTAAAAGCTAAAGTTGAGATGCTTGAAAAGGAATTATCGGGGATAAAAGACTCACTTAAGCAACAAGCTGAAAAAGATGTTCAAAAAGATAAAGCTATTGCGTCATTAAAAGAAGAGGTTCAGAAAAAGGAAGTGAGGGTTGTCTCTGAAGAAGTACAAGCACCTGGTGAAGAGGCTTATTTTGCTAAAAAGAGCGCTGAATTTGAGAAAAAGAAACTTGCCCCTGCCTTTGGGGGGCCTTATACAAAACCATTTTTGAGAAGGTTTGGGAGAAACACATATCTTGGCGGCTACATGGACTTTCAATTCAGGGCAGCAGATAAAGGCAACACCGATGGAAATGGTTTTGCACAGCAAAGGTTCATCCCATTTATTTATTCAGATGTTTCAGACCGTGTAAAACTTGCGGCAGAAATAGAATTTGAGCATGGCGGCGTATCTGATGAAAACACAGGAGAGGTAAAACTAGAATTTGCTACCGTAGATTTTTTGATAACAGATTGGCTCAATTTTAGAGGTGGTTTTATTCTTTCGCCTCTGGGGAAGTTTAATTTAGTCCACGATTCTCCCTTGCAAGACCTTACTGATCGCCCACTGGTAGACCGGTTAATTATTCCGACTACCCTTACCGATACAGGGATGGGCTTTTTTGGAAGTCTTTATCCATCGGAATTAAGTAAACTAGATTATGAGATTTACGTTACCAATGGCGTATTTCATGGTTTGGACGCCAATGGTACGCCACACTTTAGTGCAACCGATGGTTTAAAAGAGTCTAAGGGGGGATTTGAGTTCGACAATCCGGGTAGTAAGCATGGAAATCTAAATCCAGGCGTTGTAGGGCGCGTTGGCTTTAGCCCATTTATTGGTTTAGAATTTGGTGGTTCCGTTCATACGAGTCGATACGACGAAAAAAACAACAATCAACTAACCATTCCTGCGTTTGATCTTGCATATCAAAAAGGACCGTTTGAGTTAGTAGGGGAAGGTGCTTATGCCTTTATAGAAACAGACAGCTTTGCTAAGTCTAAGGGTATCACTGATGATATGTGGGGGTATTATGTTGAAGCTCGTTACCACTTTATGCCTTCAATATTAAAGAGTTGGGCGCCTAAAATCTTTACTGAAAATTCAACGTTTACTGGTGTTCTCAGATGGGACCAGGTTCAGACGGCTGGATTGGATGGCAGTAACACTGTTCATTTTTTAAGAGATCGAATTACACCTGGACTGAACTATCGTTACACAGAAGACACGGTTTTTAAACTAGATTATCAAATTAACATGGAAGAAAAAGACCTGACTAATATAAATAACAACGCTGTTGTGTTTTCTGTGGCGACCTATTTCTAAAATCTGAGATATAGCGCTTGAAGTAACAACTCCCAAAACCGTGTGGGGTTTGACAAACGGTTTGATAAAGCTAGAACCAACTAAGCCTGTTCTTTGATAAGGGAGGACAGGCTTAGTGATGTTCCAAAAAATTTAATTTATTCGGGATGCTGAATAAAGTCTTTTAGGAAGAGTGTGGTATGAGTAAGACGATTCAACCGCCTCAAGTGGATACTGCAATTGACGTAGCGAAATGTGCATTTTGATAGTTTAAATAAAAATTTCTATGAATTCCAAGACTATAGAAAGTGGCATACACAAATTTTCAGTAATTTTTACTAGCCGTATCCTTTCAGAATGCTTCCTTTACGTGGGTGTAAAAGGTACGAATATCGTGAGGTATTAATTTTTTCATAGTTGTTGAGACAGAGTCTTCGTATATTCAAACCTTCCTCAATTCGTTGAACCTGGGAAGGGAAGGTGAAAAACGATGAAAAGAAAAAATTGTGAGAAGAAATTTTTAAAATTTCAAAGACAAAAAAACGAAAATGATGAATCTTTTTTAAGGCTTGCGCTTCTCTGTTTTATAATATTTGTGCCAGCGGTTTTTTTGTCGAGAAATGCTGATGCCATTCCGGTCTTTGCCAGAAAGTATCAGACGTCCTGCCCTACCTGCCACTGGGCAACCTTCCCCGCTCTCAATCCTTTTGGAAAGGCTTTTAAAGATAATGGCTACAGATTCCCAGAGGATGACGAGGTATACGTGAAAGAGAGCCCTATAGCCTTTGGTGGGCCGGCATGGAAGAAGGTCTTCCCCAATGCTGTATGGCCCTCTACAATAGAGCACTTACCTCCTGTAGCCTTGTTAATTAACTCAAATTTTACCGTTAATCCAAAAAACTCTAGCGGTAAAACAGCTTTTGATGGTATTGGAGCGGTAGAATTACTCACGGGCGGCACGTTAGGGGAGAGTCTTGCATGGTTTGGAGCTGTAGGACTCTATGAAAACAAAGGAAAAACCGTAGAGAGTGGGACGGGGTCGGAACGTTTTTTTGGTGTCTATAGCCCTACACTTTTTGAGAGAAAGGGATTGGTTAACATAGAATTCGGGAGGTTTGAACCCCGAGTAACACCCAGGTCTGAGCATCTATCCATTATTGGTACAACCCCATACCTTTTTAGTACTTGGTCCATCCTGCCCACGGCCAATTTTACTTCCTTCTTTCCGAGTCAGGATGGGGTGGAATTCTTTGGTGGCAAGAATGGGCCAAAGGGCAACGGCGGTTTCCTGTGGGCGGCAGGCATTGTAAACGGCGAGGCCAACGACGATTCTCTGGGGGTGTGGGACGGGAGTGATATAAACTCTGGTAGTACAATTGTGTCGAATACCAAAACACAGGTTCAAAATGCTGCTAATCCATTTGACGTGAATAACAGCAAGGACTATTACGCCCGTGTTTCCTATAAGATAGGGGGTATGGGGGTAATGGGGGGTGGCATCGTAGAGGAGTCCAAAAAGGCTACCGAAAACTGGCAGGAGAAGTCCCTCACTATTTCTAGCTTCTTTTACAGAGGGAATGCGGGATTCTTCAATAATCCAGTTAATGGTACAGGATGGCACTCTAGTGGAAACCATTTCTGGCGATATGGTATGGAAGCCGACTTCTACTGGTGGAACTTTAACCTCTTTGGGGCCGCTACCTACTTTAGAGATAGAACCGATAGTAATGTAACCATAGGGAGTGAAAGCGGTAGGAACTTTAATGCAGACCTCTATACTGCCGAGCTCAGATGGGTGGCATTACCATGGGTTATCCCGGCTGTCCGCTTTGAGAATATGAACCCAGCTTATGATGCCGGAGATATCAAGAGCTTTAACCGCTACAGTTCAGATATTACCGTGCTCATCAGGGCAAACGTAAAATTTGTTATTGGTGCAGCCTTTACAGATGGAAGCGCCCCAAAGTCACCTTTTTTTGATGATGCCTACAGGATGGGTGTGCTAATAGGATTGTAGAATGGTATGGGCTTTTTAAAGACGTAGGATGAAATAACTGAAAATTGCTTTTATGAGTATGTTGATTGAGTAAGATTTTAAAGGAGAAGATGTGATCGAAAAACGTTATTTGTTATTAAAAAGATGTGTAGTTTTTCTCATGTGTGTTTTTTTCAGTGTCACATTATTTGCATCTGAGAAGACAGCGCCGGGGATTAAAGGGATAGGCGACGAGGAATTTACTCCGGCAAAAGAGGTATTGACGGCAAAGTACGTACGAGTTGATAAGTCTTTTCAGATTGGTGTGGAGTCGTTAATGGGCTTATTTGAAAACGCAAAGGGGATTAAAATCAGGCTCCAAAAGCAAGATAAGGCATTTCCCTACGGTGGCGGTTCTATAAAATATGCAGAGGTCAAGGCCGCTCATGATGGAACTACCATCTATTTTCAGATTTCATGGAAGGACTCGACAAAGAATGCTAGGACAATTGCGGTTCAGGAGTTTAGGGATGCTGTGGCTTTGATGTTTCCTTTGGGCGCTGTGGAAATAACACCAGCAGAGCATTTTAGCCCAAGGATGGGGGATAGGGAGAAACCGGTAAATATTTGGCACTGGAA